>CAZTII010000005.1:0-52308 GCA_964613305.1 uncultured Erysipelotrichaceae bacterium | reverse complement strand
ACCTGCGACCCCTTGATCCCAAATCAAGTGCACTACCAAGCTGTGCTACATCCCGTTTATTTTGAAAATTCTAATGGCGCGCCCAGTAGGACTTGAACCCGCAACCTTTTGATCCGTAGTCAAACGCTCTATCCAATTGAGCTATGGGCGCCTATTGCATTGTTTCCACAGTGCCTTATTATAATATCAAATAATATTGTAAAATGCAATACTATTTTATTAATTTTAAAATTAAAATTAATTTTATTCAATATAAAGTATATTTAAATTAAAAAATAAGTTTATTCTTTAATTTATTCAGTGTTTCATCACTTACACCACAATGTTTAAGAAACACTTCAATACCCACAGTATTAATATCATGATAAACCGCTTCAATATAGTCACGATTCGAATACATCATTTTCTCCATCATAATATTTTGAAATGGTTTAAAATTAGGAGAATTTCTAATATTATCATACGATGGTTCATAATCATCTTGGCATGCCTTTAAATCAAAACCTGCAAGCATCATTAACATCATCGATAAAACACCAGTTCTATCTTTGCCTGCGGTACAATGATATAACGTACAACCTTCACTATTTGCTAAAACATCCAATATCCTTTTAATCGATGGATTGTCTTTCACCATCAATTGATACAATAACGATAAACCACCTTGTTGAAGTAAAGGAAGTAAATCCGATGTATTATTATCTTCACTAACAAAAGGAATATGAAAACAAGAAAATTGTGAAAAATTATAATTACACTCTTTAATTTCAAAACTACTTCTTAAATCAATAATTGTGGTAACATGATGTTGTTTTAATACATCAAGATCATTCTCATCGCAATGACTAATATCATCAGAACGTATAAAATTAATACAACTTCCACCTAAAAAGCGACAATTAAACGCGTTATTCAATTTCATCTTTTAAAACCCTCCGTCATCATTTTACCATTGACACTAAAAAAAAATACGCTATGCGTATATTTTTTTACAAAATGGTGGAGATAATGGGACTTGAACCCATACGGTATTTCTACCACCGGATTTTAAGTCCGATGCGTCTGCCTATTCCGCCATATCTCCATATGGAGGTTCCTGCCGGACTTGAACCGGCGGTCACAGAGTTGCAGTCTATTGCCTTACCAGCTTGGCTAAGGAACCACTCTTTAACCTGCTTAATTATTATATGCTATTGATAATTGAATTGCAACAATAAATTTTGTTTTTTTATAATATTTTATAGAAAATAAAAAATAAATTATATTTAAAACAAAACTAAGTGATTTCTCACTTAGTTTCATTACCAAACGTTTGTAAAACAGTCATTTTTCCATAGCGATGAACAATTTTATCAAATTCTTCCTTATCATAAAACGTTAAATCACCACGACCAAACTCTTTAGCCACTTCAATGGCGTAATTGGCAGCACTAGCAATATCAACTTCATGGCTTGCACCACTACCACATCCTGGAACCGCTGATTCCGTCGTAATCGCTAAACCAACAACTGGAGCCGATGTTGCGATAGCTGGTTGTAAAATGGAATTAATATGGTAAATATCATTACCATATGGAGTAATATCTTGCATCGTAATAGGAAACGTAAATGCTGGTTTTCCTGTTGCATATTCCATAATACGAACTAAATCATCACTAACACGTAAAATATAACCTTCTTTTACTGTAGGTGATAAAGCAATTCCTTTATAATTAATAATTTTATTTCCTTTTGTCGTATCAATAGAAATAATCGCATCCATCGCTTCATCAATTTCATATTGATTCATTGTCATCATATCCACTGGTGAACCCATAAAATCAACAGGTTTATGTGGTACCGTTGGTGCATTAGGACAAATATGAGTTGAAACAATCACATCACCAACTAAATCATCGCCATTTTTTTTCATCTTAGCTAGTTTTAGAGCTAAAGCGATTGCTGCAATTGCACCATCGGCATCCGAAACTAAACCAATGCGACTATCACGAGCACCAATACCACCTAAACGACCAACAACACCTAATGTTTGAGCATTTCCTTGTTTACTTTTGCCACTTGTTCCTTCAATTATAATTTTAACAAAATCAGTACTTCCTTTATGGCCTTTAATCGTTTCCGTTGACGCTTTAACATCGTATTCTTTAAATAAATCAACTACTTTTTGACCAGTAACATATCGACTATCAAGCACATCCATTACATCCATTACTTCTCTTAATAACATGTCTTTACCTCCCTATCTTATAGAAATCGTTTAAACCAATTCATGATTTCTTCTAAACGAGTAATACGATTTTTAATTTTACCATTACGTGATAATTCATGATTCTCTTCATCAAACAATACAAATCGTGTTTGTACTCCTAAAAACTTAAGTGCTGTATACCATTGTTGACCTTGATCATAACTACAACGATAATCTTTCTTTGAATGGACAATTAAACACGGTGTTTTAACGTTTTTAACGTACTTTAAAGGAGAAAAATCCCATAGTTTCTCATAATCTAACTCTGTTAATGCATACTCGTCTAAATAGAAGTAATAACCGATATCACTTGTTCCAAATTGACTCGCACAGTTACAAACACAACGTTGCGTTGCCGCTGCTTTAAAGCGGTCCGTATGCGAAATAATCCAATTCGTTAAATAACCGCCATAGGAGCCACCTGTTACAAACAATCGTTCTTCATCAATATCACGATGTTTCGCTAATACTGTATCCACTGATTTCATAATATCAATGTAATCACCAGCACCACAATCAGCAATAACTGCCTTTAAAAACTCTTGCCCATAACCGAAACTTCCTCTAGGATTCACTAATAAAACATAATATCCTTCACTAGTCATAATTTGCATTTCGTGATGGAAGGTAAAACCATGCATCGTATAAGGACCACCATGAATATTGACAATTAATGGATATTTCTTTCCTTCTTCATAATTGTATGGTTTCAATAAAAACGATTGAACATCAAAGTTATCATTTTTAACATAATTCACTTCATAGTCACTATGGTATCTATTTAATGAAAAAGTTGTAACATTCACTCTTTCATCAGTATTTAAATCAACTTTATCAATCGCACTAATCAAAGTAGGTCTAGAATTAATCAACAACATTGACTTGTTTTTTAGTGTAAAGCCACTAATGTGTTCATCACTACCAATAGTTTTAACAACTTTTTTGTTTTCAATATCAAATTGTAAAATACTTAAACGACCTAACACCGAAGCACTCGCAAAAATATACTTATCATCCTCACTGAATTGAATTAAACGATTTGTATTGTTTCGAGCAGTATCACTTACCATAAAGTCTTGAAAATGAATATCCAAGCCTTCCGACAAATTCGTATACTCATTACGCTCAATATCATACAAATAAAGACTATTTAAATTTGACGTATGATATCCAACATTGTTACCAACAAACGCAATAATATTTCCTTTATGACTAAATGTTGGCTCACTCTGTAATCCTTTAATAAAAGTATCATTCACAAATTCTTTTAATTGTTCCGTTTTCGCGTCATAAAACCAAATTTTTGTACTTTTTTCTTTATCTGAAGTTCTTTCAATCAACAATTCATCGTTTTCATTGATACAAATGGGATTTCTACTACCATACCCTAATTGGTAATCACAAATTACTTTCGCTTTATTATCACCAATTTTCATTGAAAATAAAGCATTGTATTCTTCATGGTACAAATAACCTTCACTATTACTAAAATAATCTAACTCTTCATTAATATGTACATCTGTAACATGTAATTCAAAGTCTTCATCTAAAACAGTTAAGTTTTTATTAAACTTACTCGTAAAATAAAGCGTATCTTTATTAACAACAAAATAAGAAATCGCAACTTTAAAATTAGTAAGTGCTTTTTCACTATTTCCCTTTAAGTCATAACAATAAATTTGACCTGACTGAATATAATACAACTTACCACAATAAAACGTCAACAACTTCTTAGCTGCCGTTTTTGTGTTTAAAAGTGTATTATCATTCAATGAAATCATACTTCCATAACTTAAATCTTCGTTAATATGATTCACTAAATATGCATAATGTTCTTCATCTTGTAAAAATGTCACACCACTAAATGTTTTTAGTTCTTTAATATCATTTGCCGACCACTTCATCCTACTACCTCAAAAAATCCAATGCCGCTAACACATACACTTTAGCGCAATCCACAATCTTATCCACTTTTACATGTTCATTTAAACCATGAATTGTTGATAATTCCGCTGGTCCATATTGTAATACGGGAATATTGTTTTGACGGAAATAACGTGCATCACTACAAGCCCATTGTAAAATACCATATGCTTCATCTGTTACATTTTTAACGTAAGCGATATTATCTACGATAGCACGACATACTGGATCATTTGCACTGGTAAAGTTCGCTGTACTTTTGGCACCAATTTCAGTTAATGTATACTCTAATTCCATTTCATCTAAAACAGCACGAACTTGACTAATGTATTCATCACGAGTAATACCAAATGGCAAGCGACAATCTACTTCCACAGTACATGAATCCGCAATCACGTTTAAAGCACTACCACCTTTAATCGTTCCAATATTAAAACTAATGCGTTCTAAAATTTCAGCACAAAGAGGATTTTTTAATTCAACAATGTTTTTTTGTGAAATTTTCACTAATTCAGCGACTTCCGCTGGTACTGGAATTTTTTTATCGGTAATCGCTTTAATCTTTCCTAATGCTTCCATACATAAAGCAATCGCATTTTTGCCAACAAGTGGCGCTAAACTACCATGTCCTGGAACACCTTTAACCGTTAATTCAAATGAACCAGCTCCTTTTTGGCCAATCGTTGGATTAAAATCACCAGATGGTTCCGCAATAATACAGCCATCACCAGTAATTTTTTTATTGTCAAACAACCAAATAACACCATGTTGCGAACCTGTTTCTTCATCAGGAACAACAACCAAACTAATTTTACCGTTAATTGGTAAGTTATGTTTTTTAATAAACGCCATCGCAAACATTAAACCACCAAGACCACATTTCATATCACTAGCGCCGCGACCATATAAAACACCATCAATAATTTCACCAGAAAATGGATCATGCGTCCAAAGAGATAAATCACCTACTGGAACCGTATCGCTATGACCACAGAAAACAAGCTCTTTACCATCGCCTTGTGAATAACTAGAAATTAAGTTTAAACGTCTAGGATCACTCTCTAATACTTCAACCTCAAAACCATTATCTTTTAAATAATTTACAATAAAATCAGAAATTAATACCGAATCTCCCGGAGGATTTTCACTTGGTATTTGAAGCAATTTAGCGCAGAGATCAATTAATTCGTCTTTTTCTTGATCAATTAATGCTAAAATATCTTTTTTATCCATAGTTACCTTCTTTCTAAATTACTTTTTTTGCCGCTAACAATTTTTTTGTATACTCGTGTTGAGGATTATTATACACATCTTCCGCATTACCACTTTCTACGATTTTACCACCATTCATTACTAACATACGATCACAGAAATAACGAACAATGCTTAAATCATGAGATATAAAAATATAACTTAAATTAAATTGTTTTTGTAAATCAATTAATAAATTAATAACTTGAGCTTGAATGGAAACATCTAATGCCGAAACCGGTTCATCACAAATAATAATTTCCGGTTTTAACATTAACGCTCGAGCAATATTAATACGTTGCGCTTGTCCACCGGAAAATTCATGAGGATAACGATACGCTAATGATTCATGAAGACCAACATTTTTAAGCATTTCCATTGCCATGGCTTCACGTTCTTCTTTTGTATGTAAATTATAAATCTCTAGTGGTTCCACTAATAATTCAATAATTCTTTTTTTAGGATCTAAAGAAGATAATGGATTTTGAAAAATCATCTGCATCGTTTTACGCGCATCTTTTAATTCGCTTTTCGATAATTTACTTAAATCAACACCTTTATATAAAATACTTCCAGAAGTCGGTTTAATAAGTTGCATTACTAAACGCGCTAATGTTGATTTACCACAACCAGATTCACCAACAATACCTAAACTTTCTCCTTTATTTAAAACGAAATTGACATCATTCACCGCATGAAGAAACTTATTTTCCGGATTAAACAAACTTTTTCTTTCGATTAAAAAATCTTTTTTTAAGTTTTTAATTTCTAAAATAGCTGTCATAGTTCCTCCTTATATTTAAAGTGTTTGTAACATGTACAACGCACAAAGTGACCTGGTTCAACTTCTCTTAATTTCGGATTAACTTCACAATAACTAGAACCCATCCAAGGAATACGATTATTAAAACGACATGATTGTTTATCAATATCTTTCAATAAAGGAACATTTCCTTCAATTGCCTTCAGTTTACCGTGTTTCTTATTTCCTTGAGGAATTGCTTGAATCAACATTTTAGTATATGGATGAAGTGGATTTTTAAAGATTGTATCCACATCCGCAATCTCAACAACTTGACCAGCGTACATAATAATAATGCGATGAGCAATACTAGCGATAACTTCCAAGTCATGAGTAATAAAAATAACACCGGTATTAAATTTAGCCTGCATATCTTTTAATAAATCCAAAATTTGCGCTTGAACGGTAACATCAAGTGCTGTTGTTGGCTCATCAGCGATAATTAATTGTGGATTACTCGCCAATGCCATCGCAATCATAACGCGCTGTCTCATACCACCAGAAAACTCATGTGGATACATTTTAACGCGTTTCTCCGCATTAGTAATACCAACCATCGTCAACAATTCAACCGCTCTTTTTTTGCATTCTTCTTTATTTAATGTCGTATGTAAACGCAACACTTCAACGATTTGATTTTCAACAGTAAATACTGGATTTAATGATGTCATCGGATCTTGAAAAATCATTGAAATGTCATTGCCACGAATTTTACTCAATTCTTTTTCACTTAACTTTAATAAATCAGTTCCATTAAATAAAATTTGACCACTCGTAATTCGAGCATTTTTAGGTAGTAAGCCCATGATGGAAGTAACTGAAATACTTTTTCCTGAACCAGATTCTCCAACGATACCTAATACTTCACCTTTTTTAACCGTAAAGCTAAGACCATCTAAAGCCTCAACATATTCTTTCTTATTGATTTGAAAGCCAACCGATAGGTTATCAACCTTTAATAAAATATCTTCCATAGTACCCCCTAATTATTACGTGGGTCAGATGCATCACGCAAAGCATCACCAAAAAGATTAATTCCTAATACCGATAAAACAATGGTAACACCTGGAATAATACTTAAATGTGGCGCAATACGAATAAAATCTTTACCCTCTTGTAAAATATTTCCCCATGAAGCTTGTGGAGGTTCAATTCCTAAACCTAAATAACTAAGTGCTGCCTCAGAAATAATACCACTAGCAATACACATTGTGGCATAAGCAATAATAGGCGTTAAGCAATTCGGTAAAATGTGCATAAAAATGATACGAAAATCACTTGCACCCAACGAACGACTTACTTCAATATATTCTTCTTCTTTCGTCGCTAACACTTGTCCTCTAGTAATACGAGCAAACCCTGGAATATTCGCAATACCAATCGCAAAAATAGCATTTCTTAATCCAGTTCCAAGAACCATCATTAACGAAATAGCCAATAAAATAAATGGGAAAGCCGATAAGGCATCCATAATACGCATAATAATTGAATCTACTTTGCCTCTAAAATACCCCGCAACTAAACCAAGCAACATACCGATGGTACCACCAAAGCTAACGGCACCTAACCCAACAACTAAAGAAACACTAGCACCACTGATTAAACGCGATAATAAATCACGCCCATATGCATCAGTACCTAAAAGATGTTCTCCAGAAAAAGGTTTAAGCAACGAATTTACTGGATCAATTTCATTTGGATTGAAAGGCATTAATTGTTTTGAAAATAGTGCAATAAAAGACATAAACAAAACGATTGATGCACCAAAAAGTGCCATCTTATTCGAGGCAATCTTTTTAAGAAACATTATTGTAACATTTGGTGTTTTAATTTTCTTTTCCATTAGCCAATCACACTACTTTCATCAATTTTCACTTTAGGATTTACAACTTTATATAATAAATCAATAAAAATATTGATTACAACATATAAGATTGCGGTAAATAATACCGTTCCTTGAATTGTCATAAAATCACCTTTTTCAATGGAATCTACAATTAATCGCCCCATACCAGGCCAAGAAAAAATTGTTTCGGTTAAAACAGCACCACTTAGAAGTGATGATACTTGCATACCAATTACCGTAATAAGAGGTGTTAATGCATTTTTTAAAGCATGTTTATTAATAAGGAGAAAGCGACTGACACCTTTAGAGCGCGCCGTTTTGATATAATTTTGATCAAGAGTGTCTAATAAACTAGAACGAATAATACGTGCAAAATTTGCCATTGGAATTGTCGCTAAAGTGATACCAGGTAAAATTAAATAGCGACAATAATTAAAAAAGCCCTTAGACATATTCCCAATACCAGTCACTGGCAACCACTGTAAATGTACACCAAAAAGCAGTGATAACATAATACCTAGCCAAAATACGGGTAAAGACACACCAAAGAGCGATAAACTCGTAAAGCACATATCAAGGATACTGCCCTTTTTACTAGCCGCAATAATACCCATTGGTACCCCAACCAAAAGGCTTATAACGAGTGCCACCATAGCTAAAACTACGGTATTAGGAAAACGTTCAAGAATAATTGTTAATACAGCGCGATTATGATAAAAAGACTTACCTAAATCAAAACGTAATAAATCACCTAAATATTTAAAATATTGAACATAAAGAGGATCATTTAACCCCATTTCTTGTCTCAACTTAAAAATATCTTCAGCGCTAGCCTGTGGACCAAGCATTGAAGAAGCTGGATCTCCTGGTAAAATACGAGTAATAAAGAATACAATCGTCGCGACAATAAAAATTGTCGGAATTAAATCTAGCAAGCGTTTAGAAATATATTTTAACACGAAGTTTCCCCTCTCTAAAAAGGTGCTAAGCAAGTTTTCACTTGCTTAGCATTTTTCATATTTTGTCCTATTTTATTTTGCTTCTTTTAACCAAACGTTAACTTCACTATTTGTAAAGTATAAGCTTTGGTTCGCAGTAGGTACAAATCCTTGAACGTTTTTACTAACACCGTGAATTGATTTTTCATTGTATAAATCAAGGTGTGGTAAATCGTTAACGATTTCTAATAAAGCTTCTTCATATTTAGCTTTACGAGCATCTTGATCAGTTAATTTAGAAGTAGCATCATTTAATAATTGATCCACTTTCTCATTACTATATTGACCACCATTACCTAAAGTACCGATTTGTTTTGTCGCTAACATTTGGTATAAGTAGAAGTCAGGGTCAACATGCCAGTTCCATCCCATAATATAAGATTGAGCATTTCCTTTAGAAACAGTTTCACTAAATGCGCCCCACTCTAAAGTTTTAATAGAAATGTTGATACCGATTTTAGCCATTTGTGCTTGAACGATAGTAGCTTGAGGTTGTCTAGCTGCAGAACAGTATAATTCTAAATCAAAACCATTCGCATAACCAGCTTCAGCCAACAATGCTTTTGCTTTTTCAATATCGCCACCTGAACTCTTTTTAACGATTTCAGCAGCTTTTTCACTATAACCCCAAGAAGCTGGAGGTAAAGGTAAGTATTGAGGAACAGCTTCATTGTAACGGTAAACACCAGCGATAATTTCATCACGGTTTAATGCATAGTTCATCGCTTGACGAACTTTTAAGTTAGCAGTAGGTCCATCTTTCATATTTAAACCCATGTAACCAATCGATAAACCATTAATATTTGTTAATTCAAAACGATCGTCTTTTTGAATAATTTCAACGTTTGGTCCTTTTACTACAGTAGCGATATCAATATCACCTGCAAGTAATGCATTTGACATTTGGTTTGGATCAGTAATAAAGCTAAAGATAACACCATCTAAATGAGGTTTATTACCAAAATATGTTTCATTGCGTTGTAATTCAACATAACTATCAGCTTTCCAATCTTTAAATGCAAAAGCACCTGTACCAATTGGATGTTTTGCAAAATTGTCACCATATCCTTCGATATCTTCTTTCGCAACAATCGCATTACCTAAGTCAGTTAACATTGTTAAGAATGCTGCATATGGCTGATCTAACACAACCGCAACTTCATGGTCGCCTTTAACCACAACTTCTTTAACATTACGTAAACGTTTTAATTTTGATTCATTCAATGAACGCATTAAAGAATATTTAATATCTTCCGCAACAACTTTACGTCCAGCTTGGTAGTCGCTTTTTTGGAAACTAATGTCATCGCGTAAAACAAATGTATACGTTAATAAGTCATCCGATACTTTCCATTCTTTTGCGATTGCTGGTAAAAATTTACTATTTGTCATGTCGTATTCAATTAACGTATTGTAAATACTACGCATAACATTTGATTCATACACCGATGTGTATTTGACTGGGTCTAATGACACAACGTTAGCGGCTAATGCTACACGAAGTACACCACCATCTTTTGCTACATCCGTTGTAGCTTTGTCATCTTTATTAGCTGCCGGTAATCCACAAGCAAACAATAAAGATGCGACTAATACTGCGATTAACGCTCTAAATTTCTTCATTTCTTCCTCCCATAAAGTTAATTTACGTACTATATTTTATCATACTTTGTAAACAACACAAACATTTTATGAAAATTATCGTAAATTTTAATGAAACTTTTTACATTTAAGCTTTTATTGATTTTTAACCTTAATCCAAAGCTCAGAAAGCTTTTTCTTCATCGCTTCATTATGACGGAAATACTCATCTTTTTCATAGCCAGTTCGTGGTAAATAAGCAACGTTATCCGCATATTCCCCACCTTTTGTCGTCATTTCTTCTAACACGGTTTTATTGCTACTTGCATACCCAACTGTCAATGTATTATCACGTGAAGCTTCATCCGTTAAAATATAGTTAATGTATTGATGCGCTAAATCAGGACAAGGAGCATTTGCTGGAATAACCATCGCATCAACCCAAATATTTGTTCCTTTACTCGGCATAAAGAAATCCATATCGCTATTTTGCGATAAAATATACGCTGCATCACCACTATACACAACCGCTAAATCTTTTTCTCCTGTTGCCATCGCATCAATTACTTCATCAGTAACATACGCTGGACTAACATTTCTATCCAACTCCAACAACCATTGATATGCTTCTTCAATTTCTTTTTCATTTTCCGTATTCATCGAATAACCAAGATCTTTTAAAGCAATCATAAAGCTATCACGCTCTGAATCATACATAAAGACGCGATCTTTGTATGTTGAATCTTTTAATACCGCATAACCAAGTTCTTCTACTTTTTTAGGATCAACATTGTTTTTATTGTAAACAATACCAACACTACCCCAGAAATAAGGAACGGAATATTTATTTTCTGGATCATTAGGTTCTCCCATTACCTTTTCATAAATATTGCCTTTATTCGTAATTTTACTCCAATCAATTGGCATCAATAAATTTTCTTTAATCAATCTCTCTGTTGCATAATCAGAAGGAATAATAACATCATATTGATTTCCGCCTAATAGTTTCGTATACATTACTTCATTAGAATCATATAAAGAATAATTCACTTTCACTTTATATTCTTTTTCAAAATTAGAAATTACATCTTCACCGATGTATTCGCCCCAATTGTACACATTTAACACTTTACACGCTTCACCAGTAGAAACATCTGCTTTTTTATCAGATGAACAGCCAAATAAAGCAATACATAATAATACAACTAACCCTTTTTTAAATTTCATTCATTTTTACCTTCTTTCTTTTTTCGATAATCATCGGAATAACATTCACAACAATTAATACAACCGTAATTAATGCGACCATTAATGACGATAATGCATTGATGCTTGGATTTATACGTTTATACATCGTATACACGTAAATCGATATATTGTTTACACCCGGACCGGTAGTAAAAAACGAAATAATAAAATCATCAAATGACATCGTAAACGCAATAAGAGCTCCTGATACAATACCTGGTGTGATTTGGGGAATAATTACTTTCGTTAATGCTTGCCACGGTGAACAACCTAAATCAAGGGCCGCTTCTGCCAGATTTGGATCAAGCTGACGAAGTTTTGGCATAATACTTAAAATAACATACGGGATACAAAAAGCGATATGAGCAATCAACAACGTAATAAATCCCGTTTTAATTTGTAAAGAAGCAAAAAATAACATAAATCCGATGGCCGTAACGATATCCGGATTTAACATCGGTAAATTGTTTACTTGCAATACCGCATCTTTTAATAGACGTTTCGATTTACTTAAACCAATAGCGGTAATCGTACCAACAATGGTAGATACAACAGTCGCAATAATCGCAATAATAACTGTATAATAAATCGATTCCATCATCGTTCTATTTTCAAACATTTTTTCATACCAAACAAGTGAAAAATTAGAAAACTTCGTTAAACTCTTTGATTCATTAAATGAAAAAATAACAACATACATAATTGGCAAATAAAAGAACAATAAAATTAAACCAATATACACCTTCGATAAAATATTTTTCTTTTTCATCATTTTGCCTCCTGATTTTCATAATCAAGACGTTTGGTCACAACCATCGAAAGCATTATAATTAAAGCCATAATCATGGAAATAGCTGAACCAAAATTCCAATCACCAGTACCAACAAAATAGTTTTCAATTAAATTACCAATTAACACGTAATCACCACCACCTAATAACTTAGGAATAAAGAAACTCGATACCGCTGGTAAGAAAACTAACGTAATTCCCGAAATAACACCAGGAATTGATAAAGGTAGAGTAACACGTAAGAATGCTTGGGTATTGTTTGCCCCTAAATCGTGAGCTGCCGGCAATAAACTAGGGTCCATTTTTAATAAAGATGTGTAAATTTGTAAAATCATAAATGGCAAGAAATTATACACCATACCAACATACACTTTTGCTTCATTGCTCATTGGTGCCGTTAATAAAATACCACGCCAAGCATATGTTCTTACTAACATATTAATCCACATTGGCAGTGTTATTAATAATAATGTAATATTTCTTTCACTTTCTTTTAATTTAGACATAAAATAAGCAGCAGGATAACCAATAAGTATACAAATAATCGTTGTATTAAACGCTAATTTTAATGAACGAAACAATACATTTGGAAATGTTTTATCGTGAAAAAAACGAATAAAGTTATCTAATGTAAATTGTAGTGTCATTACCCCATTACCTTCTTTAGTAAAAGCGTATAAAACAATTAATATCATTGGCGCAATGATAAAAATCGCTGACCATACGACATATGGGTAAACAAAACGAGAAAAACTTTTCATTAATAAGAACCTAACTTAGGCATAACGTGAATATCACAAGGTTCAAACATTAAACCAACTTTGCTACCTTCTTCTTTAAAATCCGTTGTATGAATTTTAAATTCGCGCCCTTTAGTAGCAAACGTAATACTATATTGACCTTCTTGGATGTCTTCATCACTAAAATCGTACTTCACATCATAAATCTCAATTGTACTTTCATCTTCTAGTGACCACGCTGTCGCATTCGCCCAACGTTTTAAATCGGTGTCTAAGGCAATACTTTCTTTAATTTCATCGACTGTTTTATAAAAGTCAAACGCTTGAACCGCTTCTTCATTACTCGCATCTTCCACGACAACTGGTTCAACAACGGTAATATTGATGGTAATTTTAGTTCCTTTACTTGTTTCAAAGGTACAAGGATATACTCCTTTTTCTTCTTTTACATCATAACTCACTTTACTAATCGATAAGTCATCATTTTCAAAATCCCATGCTTGGGCATTTGCTCTAGCAATAACCTGTCCATCGGTAAGCTCTTTTACATCTTCCACGTCCATATAGAAGTTACTCGCACTAATCTTTTCTTGTTTTTCATTATTAACAACATCTTTATTACCTAAGACATGCATGGTAACGGTTTTAGAAGTACCTGATGCTGTTTCTACGATGATTTCATAATGAACACCCTTAAACAACACTGATTTTACTTCACCATTTAATACACCTCTATTACGAGCTACAATATCAATATCTTCAGGACGAATAACAATATCCACTTCTTCATTCTTTTTAAAACCAAAGTCAACACACGTATAATCATTATCATCAAAACTAACTAAATAATCTTCTTTCATCACACCATCAATAATATTTGATTCACCAATAAAACGAGCAACAAACTCATCAGCCGGTTCATTGTATATTTCAGTTGGTGTGCCAATTTGACAAATTTCACCATCTTTCATAACAACAATTTTATCACTCATCGTTAGTGCTTCTTCTTGATCGTGTGTTACAAAAATAAAGGTAATACCAACTTCTTGCTGAATCTTTTTCAACTCATGTTGCATTTCCTTACGCAATTTTAAATCTAAAGCACCCAAAGGTTCATCAAGCAACAACACTTCTGGCTCATTGACTAACGCTCTAGCAATCGCTACACGTTGTTGTTGACCACCAGAAAGTAAATTAACATCACGCTTATCAAACCCTTCCAAACCAACTAAACTCAACATACGTTTTACTTTTTGTTCGATAACGTCTTTTGATTGTTTTTTTATTTTTAAACCAAACGCAATATTATCATACACATTTAAATGAGGAAATAAGGCATATTTTTGAAACACCGTATTTAAATTACGCTTATGGGCTGGAAGTTGACTAATTTCTTCACCATCAAAAATTACTTCTCCAGAAGTTTGTTCAATAAAACCACCTAAGATACGCAACAATGTTGTTTTACCACAACCAGAAGGACCTAATAAGGTAACAAACTCATTTTCATAAATATCTAAATTAATACCCTTTAATACAATTTGATTCTCAAATGCCTTTACAATATTCTTAAACTGAATTAATTTTTTCATTTTCTTTCCTCTCTAGAAAATCGGTGGCGTACAAATCCACAATACACGAGCTATTTGATTACTATCATTTCGTAAATAATGTTGTTCATTCCCTAATATATAAAACGTTTCCCCTTTTTTAACACTAAGACCTTCTTGATCATTAATAACCAATTGTATTTTACCACTTAGAACATAACCAAACTCTTCACCAACATGAGGCATAATTACTCTACTTTGACCGTTAGGCATAATTTCTAAAATAATCGGTTCCATTTCATTCTTTTGCGCATTAGGTACAATCCAATGAATGGTACTATCTTCTTGTTTATCCACATAATAGTCTTTTTCGGTAAATACAACTTGTTCCGCTTTGTTGTCCTTAAAGAAATCCGCCATTTTCACCCCTAATACCTCTAGAATATTTTCTAAGGTAGCAATTGATGGAGATGTTAAATTTCTTTCCAGTTGTGATAGAAAACCTTTTGTAAGCTCACAACGACTAGCAAGCTCTTCCAACGTCAAATTTTGTTTTGTTCTAAGCTGCTTAATACGATAACCTATATCCATTTTCTACCCTCCTTTTGTTTAGTAATGCTAAACTAAATTTATTCTTTTAATAAACAATATTATTATACTAAAGAAGTATTAATTTGCAATATGTATTTTGTTAAATAGCATCAAACAATTGACTTATGACGCTACTAGTGATTAAATATACATGTCATTATCAAGAATGGTTTAGAGAGTTAGCTCGACGACACCATACCAACCTGCTTATTGTAAGGTGGTAACGCTAACCGATAAGAAAGATGAACGATACCACACAACGTGTTCCTTTCTTAAGGACTTTTTTTATGACAAAGGAGGGAATTTTATGAATTATTTATTTACCAGCGAATCAGTAACAAGTGGTCACCCCGACAAAATTTGTGATTCTATAGCCGATCACATTTTAGATGAAGCTCTAAAACAAGATCCATCCAGTAAAATGGCGGTTGAAGCAACCATTAAAGATGATCTTATCTTCTTATACGGGGAAGCAAATACAAAAGCTATCATCGATTACCAACAAATCGCTTTAGATGTTTTAAAAAATATTGGCTATGACGAAGAGTACACGTGCATCACGAAGATTAATGGCCAATCCGCTGAAATTAATCACGCCGTAAATGATGATATGGGTGCAGGGGATCAAGGTATGATGTTTGGCTACGCAAGCGATGAAACCGAAACATACATGCCGGCAGCTATTTACTACGCCCATGCTTTAGCAAAACAATTAGAAGTAGCACGCCGCAACAATAATCAACTAAAACCTGATGGAAAAACTCAAGTAACCGTTGAATATGAAAATGATGCGATAAAACGTATTGATACCATCGTTGTTTCGTGTCAACACAGCGCAACATTGACCCAAGAAGAATTACGCAACTACATTATTTCATCGGTCATTAATACTGTTATTCCAAGTCATCTAATGGATGAAAACACTAGATTACTCATTAATCCAAGTGGTTCTTTTATTACAGGTGGCAGTTTTGGTGATAGTGGTACTACCGGTCGTAAAATCGTCGTTGACTCTTATGGTGGATATGCACCTATTGGTGGTGGTTGTTTTAGCTCAAAAGACCCATCCAAAGTAGATCGAAGTGGTGCTTATTACGCGCGATACGTCGCTAAAAACTTAGTTGCCAATGGAATATGTAAAAAAGTATTAATTGAAGTATCATACGCTATTGGTATGGCAAAACCACTTTCACTCTATGTTAACACGTATCAAACAAGCAGTTATAGCCAAGAAGAAATACTACAAATAATCAATGACAACTTTGATTTTTCCGTAAACGCAATGATTCATGAATTAAATTTAAGAACGCCATTTTATAGTCAAACAACCAATTATGGCCACTTTGGAAAAGAAGACTTACCTTATGAAAAAATCAAAAAATTAAAAGTGAACAATTGACACCGTTACTAGTATTCGCTATGATTAATAAAAGGCGGTAATTATTATGGGATTGGAAATTAGAATTGATGATCGACTTGTCCATGCACAAGTAGCAACAGTTTGGACAAAAGCATTAAATGTCACAAAAATCATGGTTATTGATGATAGTGCAGCACAAGATGATGTACAAAGTTATTCGCTAAAGCTTTCTTGCCCAAGCAACATTCGATGTTTAATCATCTCTGTTTCTAGTGCCATCAAACGATTAAAAGAAGAAAACAATAACGATTGGTTTATCATTATTAAAGGTGTTAATACATTACATCGTTTAAAAGAAGTTGATTTACCAATTAATAAAGTAACAATTGGCCATATGGGACGTAAAGATAACACCAAAGAATTAACCACATTTGTTCATGTTTCTGATGAGCAAATTGAATTGTTTAAAGAACTAAGTGAAACCATCGAATTTTCACTTCAACTATTACCTCAAGATGAACCAATTCCATTAAACAAGTTTATATAATAGTGAAAAGATATTTGAAAAAATATCTTTTTTTCATATAAAAAGCGAGATTTCTCTCGCTACATTAAAACCTTTTGACAACGCACACACAATCCATCTTCATTGTAATCTTTACTAACATTCCAACAACGAGGACAAACAACACCTTCTGCTTTTTCAACAGTAATAACACATTCATCAGCTACTACAAACTCTACTTCACTAACAATTAACCATTGCGCTACTTTATAATTAAGAGCTTTTTCAAGTAATTGTTGTTGATGTTCAGTACAAGAAATAATAAGTTTAGCTTCTAATGGTTTACCAATTACTTTCTCACCTCTAGCAACTTCTAATGCTTTTAAAGCAATTGTACGAATTTCATGAACTTCATCAAACATCGCTTTAATTTCTTCACTATCACTATAATTCATGACTTCTGGATAATTTAATTCATGAATTGATGGTGCTTCATCATTCGTAAACTTACTAAACACTTCTTCCATTGTAAATACTAAGAATGGTGCCCAACATTTACTTAATGCGTCTAAACAATTCCAAATAACCGTTTGAACTTGACGACGACGAGAATCATTTTGTTTTTCAATGTACAAAATATCCTTCGTAAAATCTAAATAATAGCTACTTAATTCATTCGTCATAAAATTAGTAAGAGCACTTGTACAAGCTAAATAATCGTAACTTAAACTCTTTTCACGAACGACTTTAACAACGTCATTGCACTTAATCAAGATATAGCGGTCAATAAGTTGTAACTCTTCATAACTAACTTTATCTACTTTAGGATTAAAATCATCTTGATGAACATTTCCTAACATAAATTTAAACGTATTACGAATCTTACGATAATGTTCAGAAACTTGTTTTAAGTTATCATCACCAATGCGCATATCTTGTTTAAAATCAACCGTTGCACACCACAAACGCAAAATATCTGCACCATATTTAGCGATAACATCGTTAGGATCAACAACATTACCAACCGATTTACTCATTTTTTCACCTTTAGAATCACATACATAACCATGAGATAAGACAGTTTTAAATGGAGCTTGATTGTGTAATGCGGTACCAATGATTAAAGAAGAGTTAAACCAACCACGATATTGGTCAGAACCTTCAAAGTATAAATCCGCTGGATAATCAAAACCACGAGCTTTTAATTCATTATGGCTACTTCCTGAATCAAACCAAACATCCATAATGTCAGTTTCTTTCGTAAAGGCTTTATTTGGTGACTTTTCATTTGTATATCCTGCAGGTAATAAATCAATCGCATCAAGTTCAAACCACGCATTTGACCCTTTTTCCGCAATAATTTTAGAAATATGATCAAATACGTCACGTTCAATAATTGGTGTTCCATCTTCGTTGTAAATGATAGGAATTGGTAAACCCCATAAACGTTGACGAGAAATACACCAATCGCCACGATCTTTAATCATATTATAAAGACGAATTTCTCCCCATTCATTTTCCCAACGAACATTTTTAATTTGTTGTAACACTTGTTCACGGATTTTACCAATTGAGGCAAACCATTGAACTGTAGCTCTAAAGATAATTGGTTTTTTATGACGATCATCATGAGGATAGCTATGAGTAATCATTTCTTTCTCCATTAATGCATCGTTCTCTTCCAACAATTTAATCACTGTTTTAGTCGCATCATCCACAAATTGACCAACAAGAGCTTCCCCTGCTTCAGCCATCATACAACCTTTTTCATCGACTGGACAATAAGCTTCTAAACCATATTTTAAGCCAACATAAAAGTCATCCGCACCATGTCCTGGAGCAGTATGAACACATCCCGTACCATCTTCATCAGTTACGTGTTCACCCAAAATAACAAGAGAAGTACGATCATACAATGGATGTTTCACGGTAATCATTTCTAATTCTCGGCCTTTCATCGTACGTTCAATACCATACAATTCAATATTGAATTTAGTACACAATTGTTCCACTTTATCGTCAAGAACGATAAGTTTTCCCTTGCTTGTTTTCGCAATCGCATACGTATATAGCGGATTTAAACAAATTGCTAAGTTAGCCGGAATTGTCCAAGGTGTTGTTGTCCAAATAACAAATTTTTCATCACCTGATAATATTCCTTTACCATCAGAAACAGTAAAAGCCACAAAAATAGCTGGATCAGTTTTATCCATGTACACAATTTCCGAATCAGCAATTGCTGTTTCCGCAACTGGTGACCAATAAATAGGTTTTAATCCTTGATAAATAAGACCATCACACGCCATTTTCGCAAAAGTATCAATTTGACGAGCCTCAAACTCTTTCTTTAATGTAATGTATGGATTATCAAAATTCGCAATAGTACCTAATCGTTTCATCGTTTTCTTTTGCGTTTCAATTTGACCATAAGCATATTCTTCACACTTAGCTCTAAAATCACTCGCTGATAATTGTTTACGATTAACCCCTAGTTTTTGAATCGCGTTTTCAATTGGTAAACCATGAGTGTCCCATCCAGGAAAAAATGGCGTATAATATCCACTCATCGCATGCGTACGATTAATGAAATCTTTAATGACACGATTCATTGCAGTACCTGCATGTAAATTACCATTCGCATATGGAGGACCATCATGAAGAATAAACGCCGGATCATTTTTATGAGCCGCTAAAATACGATCAAAACTTCTTTCTTCCTCCCACTTCTGTAAGATAATTGGTTCTTTTGTTGGTAAATTGCCTCGCATTTCAAATTCTGTCTTAGGCATTTGTAAGGTATCTTTATAATCCATAGGTTCTCCTCCTCAAATAAAAAAACGTCACATAAGGACGTTGTTACGCGGTACCACCTTAATTCATGATTGCTCATGCACTCTCTTCTTTATCGCAGAATAACGGTTCTTATAGAACAGCTCACAAGTGATTCATTATTGTTATCATATCTATTTTCACCAACCATAGACTCTCTACAATGTATTTCAATAATGCATGTCTTGATCATAGCTTTAACTATTAACAGGAAGCTTTAATTGTTTAAAATCATCCATATCTTTTAACAATTGTTCAATCTCTAAAAAATCATTTTCTTTATTTTTTTGCGATAACTGTGATAATTGGGTAAGTACACAGCGAGCACTCGATAAAGCCTCACGGATTAAACTATCCGCATTGCATTTTGCTGTTTCAATAATTACATTTGCTTCCTTAATCGTCAAACGTGATATTTCCTCAGCTGCCTTCTGTTTAACATCTAAATCACTTACCAAAGCATCATACTGTCCTTTTAACACGAGATATTCCGCTTTCATTATCGCTATTTCTTCTTCATAATTAGCTAGAGTGTTTTTCAATTGCTGATTTTCATTTTCCAATAAATCAGTATAATGATCAAACCCTTTATTCATCAAACGAAACTCATGTTTTTTACTCATTGGTTACTCTTCAGAAACATCCAATCTAATATTTCCATCAACACCAATAGAAGCTGGAGTACACAAAATTACATCAGAACCAATTTTTTGAATCGTTCCATCTAAAGCAAACACAACACCAGTTAAAAAATCAATCGTACGTTGTGAATAATCACGTTGTAAACGATGTAAGTTAACAACAGCAGCACGTCTTTCTTTTAAATGACGACCGATTTCATCCGCTTCTTGAAAACTTCTAGGTTCAAATAACACCATTTTTGTATCGCTATTAATGCGTGATGCACCTCTAGTACGTGGTTCTTCATATTGGCTAATCGATTTAGCTTCTTCTTCGCTAAACTCTAATTCATCTTCTTCACTTGGTTTTAAAATACCATTAAATAAATCACCAAAAATTCCCATAATTACACCTCCCTGTATTTCCCATACATTATAGCATAGTTTTTTTTGAATGCACATTATTTGTTAAATTGCTTTTTACAATTGTTAGAAATATGCTACAATAATTTTCATTAGGAGGATTTTATGACAATTACATTTCGTGAAGCACACCATAATGAATGTTCTATCATCGCCAATTTCATCACGTTAATGGCTGAATATGAACAATTAAGCGATCAAATACAATGGACTGAAGAACAACTATACGATGAACTATTCAACAAAAAAAGCGCTAATGTACTATTTTGTTGTATCGATGAAACAATTGTTGGTTTTGCATTATATTTCTACAATTTTTCAACCTTTGTTGGTAGAAAAGGTTTATACATCGAAGATATCTTCGTCTTAGAAAACTATCGTAATCAAGGCATCGGAAAATTATTTTTCAAAAAATTAGCCACAATCGCTATTGAAAACAACTGTGGCCGTATGGAATGGGTATGCCTTAATTGGAATACACCTTCGATTAATTTTTATAAATCACAAAATGCAATTGCGATGGATGATTGGACAACATATCGTCTACAAGAAGAAGACATCAAGAAACTTGCTTATTTTTGATTTTTAATAATCTTCAAACGTGTAAATTCTTCACGCTCTTTTTCTTCCAATGATTCCGTAATAAATTTAATCTGATGTTCAAAATTAGGGATAACGATATTTTTTAATGCGTTAGCCCTTTTTTGCGTTTTACGAATCGCATTCGCTAAACGATACACACTATTATCAATTTCAGCTAATACAATCGTCAACTCTTTCACTTTATTAAATTGAAGATACGCTTCATCGACTTTTGATGATGTTCCTTCAAAACCATATTGAAGAGAAATATCTGAAGTATTTAATGACACTTGTGGAACTTCAACACCCATTACACTACGATTAACGATAGAAACACCTGTTTCCACATCAATCTGCGCCGCGATACTCGTAATAACTCCTGTTTGTAAATTCGCTTGTTGTAATAGATAATACGCTTCATTGTACGCATCAGTAATTTCATTACGCAACATCTTCACCTTATCCACCAACATCATCATTTCACGAATCAAAACATTCCTTTTTCGGTCCATTAAATCGTAACCCATTTTCGCTAAAGAAAGCGATTTTTTCGCCGCTAGTAAATTACCCTTTGTCGCAAAAACAGGGCTAGCCATTCGTATCACCTTTAATCGATAATTCAATGGTATGAGAAGATCGATCAGGATTATAATATTGATCCAACAATTTATCGCTTAAGCGATCTAGAGCTTCTTTTGGCAGTGTAGATAATAACGCCCATCCCAAGTTTAACGTTTCTGATATTGGTCTAGTCGTATTAAATCCTTGACCAATAAACACCTCTTCAAATAATTTACCAAATGCTAAATATTTTTGGTCCATTTCTGAAAGTTCATCTTCACCAATAACAGAGGCCAAACTACGCGCATCCACAACACGTGCATAGCTGGAAAACAATTGATTGGCCACATCTTGATGATTTTCTTCCGTATATCCTGCACCAATGCCATCTTTCATTAATCGACTAAGAGAAGACAATGGACTAATCGGTGGATAAACGCCATTTTGATGGTAATTACGATCTAACACGATTTGTCCTTCCGTAATATATCCGGTTAAATCGGCAACTGGATGAGTAATATCATCATTAGGCATCGTTAAAATAGGAATTTGGGTCACTGAGCCTTTAGAACCATGAATAATTCCGGCTCTTTCATACAATGACGCTAAGTCAGAATACAAATAACCAGGATATCCTTTTCTACCCGGAATTTCTCCTTTTGAACTAGAGAACTCACGTAACGCTTCACAATACGATGTCATATCGGTTAAAATTACCAAAATATGCATATCACAGTCATACGCTAAATATTCCGCCGCCGTTAAAGCTAAACGCGGAGTAAGAGTTCTTTCAATAATAGGATCGTTGGATAAGTTAATAAACATGCATACTTTTTCCATAACACCAGTTTCTTCAAAAGAACGTTTAAAGAAATCAGCAACATCATGCTTTACACCCATTGCACCAAAAACAATACCAAAGTTTTTTCCTTCATCATCGGCAATTTTTGCTTGACGAACAATTTGAACCGCTAACTTATCATGAGGCAACCCACTACCAGAGAAAATTGGTAATTTTTGACCACGAATTAAGGTATTTAATCCATCAATACCAGAAATTCCAGTATGAATATAATTACGTGGATATTTTCTAGATACTGGATTTAATGGTTTACCGTTAATATTGACAAATTTCTCCGCATATATTTCACCTAAACCATCAATCGGTTTACCACCACCACTAAAGGTTCTTCCTAACAATTCTTTCGAACAAGCAATTTCCATTGGCCTTCCTAATAAACGTGTTTTAGTATTTTGTTTCGATAAACTACTTGTTCCTTCAAACACCTGAATTAAAGCACGTTCACCTTCAATCGCAACTACACGACCTAAACGAATTTCACCTTTAGCACATTCAATTTCCACCATTTCTTCATTGCTGACTCCCTTTAAATGATCAAGTACAATAAGAGAGCCATTGATTTCAGATAAACCTAAATACTTTTTATTCATATGTCCTCCTACTCAATCATCGACAATTTTTTGTCAATCATGTCAATATAATCATTCAATTTATCAAGTTGATCATTTGTTACATCAACTTTCATTTTAATCACATCATCAAATATCCCAGTCGCTAAAATACTAGACATCGGAATCTTTCTAGCAATAACCGGTTTACAAGCTTCAAACAAATGCAAAATAACTTTCAACATCAAACGTTGTTTTTCAAAAGGAACAAAGGTATCATCTGGTGAATAAGCATTTTGTTGTAAAAAGCCTAAACGAATTACTTTCGCAATTTCAATAATTAATTTTTGATCATCTGGCAAAACATCGGCACCAATCAATTTAACAATTTCCATCAATTGATATTCTTCATGTAATAAACCGACAACTTGTTGACGGTAATTAATAAAATCACGCGATACATTTGTATCGTACCATTTCTTTAAATCATCAACATATTCACTATAACTACTATTCCAGTTAATCGCTGGATAATGTCTTGCATAAGCAAGTGATTTATCTAGTGTCCAAAAACAACGGACGAAACGTTTCGTATTTTGCGTTACAGGTTCACTAAAATCAGCTCCTTGCGGTGAAACCGCCCCAATAATCGTTACTGAACCAGTTGTCCCATTACAATTTTCTACCATTCCCGCACGTTCATAAAATTGAGCAATTCGTGACGGTAAATATGCTGGAAATCCTTCTTCTGCCGGCATTTCTTCCAAACGGCCAGAAATTTCACGTAAAGCTTCTGCCCAACGAGAGGTTGAATCAGCCATAATGGCGACATGATAGCCCATATCACGATAATATTCCGCTAAGGTAATTCCTGTATAAATACTTGCTTCACGTGCCGCAACGGGCATATTCGATGTATTAGCAATCAGTACCGTTCTATCCAATAATGGTCGATTACTCTTAGGGTCAATCAACTCACTAAATTCTTCAAGAACTTGCGTCATTTCATTACCACGCTCACCACAACCTACATAAACGATAATATCCGCATCACACCATTTGGCAAGTTGATGTTGCGTCATTGTTTTACCAGCACCAAAGCCACCAGGAACAGCTGCGGCTCCACCTTTTGCGATTGGAAATAAGGTATCGATGACACGTTGTCCTGTCACTAGTGGCATCGTTAAACTTTTTCTATCTTTCACTGGTCGAGGCATTCTAATTGGCCATTTTTGGGCTAATTTCACCTCAACTTCAGTACCATCTTCTTGACGAACAACACACAAAATATCAGTAACTGTGTAAAATCCAGAAGGTTTTACACTAATAATTTCACCAATAACGCCATTAGGAATCATTGAACGATGTTCAATCAAATCCGTTTCTTGAACTCTTGCGAAAATATCACCAGAACTTACTTTCTGACCTAAAACTACATCCATTGTAACACTCCAAAGTACTTCTTCATTTAACGAAGGAATTGATTTTCCTTCTTGAATAAAAGCACCTTGTGCTGCCGCAATGTTTTTAAGTGGTCGTTCAATACCATCAAAAATATTTTTTAATATACCAGGACCAAGCGTAGCGCTTAATAAGCCACCTGACCCAACAACTTTTTCACCAATGGTTAAACCCGTAGTCGATTCATACACCTGAATAATCGTCTTATTTTCTTCTACTCGAATTACTTCCGATAACAGTTGCGCATCACCAACATAGACCATTTCCATCATGCTAAATTCCTGGCTATCTTTAACGGTTACGACGGGTCCATTAATTGAATAAATGCCATGTTCCATAACGTACCTCTTTTCTAAATAGTAAACCGGGAATTATTCCGGAACCATTGCATTTCTCGCACTAAACAAGTATCTAAGGTAAAATCTTGTTCAAACGATTGACTTACATTAATATAATTAAACCCACCAATTGTTAGTTTAATTTCTTTAACATCCAATGTAATACCTACTTCTTTACAACATTTCATAAAAATGGCTTTATCTTCTTTTCTTACTTCAAAATAACCATCATCAATAGAGCATTGTTGTAAACAACGTACTAAATAATCACTATATTCTTTTGAATTCACTTTATTGATTAAACTTGTTTGTATTGTTTTAAACATATCACTTACTAATTGATCACGTAACATCACAATCGAACGTTTAATCCGTAATTTATCTTGCGACGATTTTTTCGTCGCAATTAAAGAACATTCCAACAGTTCTCTTTCTAAATACGTATCAACATCTTTTTGTAATGATTCTTTAAATCGTTGTAATTGGTCTTGTTCCAAAGCTTCAATCTCTTTATTAATTTGATCAATAACAAGAGCTTCTTGTTCCAATATATCCTTATTGATACGCTTTAAACTTTCCGTTTTATTCATTTATCTACCTCACAGTTTAAATCCAATTGCTTCACTAATGTAATTATCAATCGTCTCACCAATTTTTAGCGTACCGTGACGATCAGGTATTTCTACCAACAATGGTCGTGACATCGATAATTTTAAGGAAGAAATTACTTCTGGACACGTATTAACGATTTTAGTCGTTAACAATATAATCGCTATTTCTTTATCTTGACATTTTTTATTTAAAACTTCTAATACTTCTTCTCGTTTATGAACAACAACACTTTCAATACCAGCTAAACGTAATCCCATCTGTGTATCAATGTTGTCACTTATACAAAATAGTTTCATATTAAAGTTTGTTCATAATCAAGATAGAAATTAATAATCCGTAAATCGCAACACCTTCACCTAAGGCAACGAAGATCATCGCTTTACCAAAGTTATCACTGTTTTCTGAAATAGCGCCAATCGCAGCTGGTGCAGCCGCAGCAACGGCAATACCAGCACCAATACTTGAACAACCAGTTGATAGAGCGGCAGCCACAAAACCTAAGCCTTGAGCCATTGTTCCATCAATCGAAGTTGCCATCACTGTTTCTGCCGAAACATTCCATTGAGTTATAAAAGTGAGTAAAAATACACCAACAAACATTCCAATTTGACCTAATAATTTCGATTTTGCATTTTTCCCTGGGTTTTTAACTAAAAAATATAAAGGGCAAAGCACTAGAACAACAGCTAGTAGTGGTAACATCATTTCACTTAACGATAACATAATTTCCTCCTAATTATCTTGTGATAAACTAACAAATTTTCTTCCGCCACCTACATAGTAACGAGAGAACATTTCATAATACTGTAAACGTAATGTTTGAATGCCAACAATTAATCCTTCCAAACAAACAACAAATAAATTTCCAAGGACTATGACTAAAAACCCTGCTTTACCTACCATGGCATTTAATGTCATAACAACCAACATCATACCCGCATGACTTAAAATAAAGCCACCAACACGTAAATAAGATAAAGAATTTGCCACAAAGCTTAATAATATTTCAAACACTTCAAAGAAAGTTTCCAAAAAGAAATTGCCCCACCCTTGATGTGGTGTCATCTTTTCGTGCGCCAAGTAACTGGTAAGTGGCTCTTTCATGAAGAAACATGCGATTGGTACATAAACAAAGAAAATTAAATAAGGTTGTTTAAAGATGGATGGTGCACCAATCATCGAACATGCCATTCCAGCTAATAAATAACTATAGAACACTAATCCAGCTAATCCATTATGGCTAAACAACACTTCCGCCATCTTTTTCTGTTTAAACATAATGACCATACGCATTAACATCGTTGTTATCATCAAGATAGCACCAATGATAACCGCCGCAATTAATAATGTCATCGTACTTGAGCCATCCATCACTTCAAACAATTTATGTGGAACATGAAAGAGTGACTGATGGATAGGATTTAATACTTCTTCAAAACCAAAGACAGAACCGAATAAAAAACCGAAGAATATTGATGAAAGTCCAATTCGACCAATAATTCCTAATAACCGATTATTCGTTTTCTTTTCCCCGATAAAACCAATAAGAGCTAACAATAATCCTTGACCAACATCACCAAACATCAAACCAAACAAAAAGCTATATGTAATACCAAGAAATACCGTTGGATCAATTTCATTGTAGGATGGTAAACTATACATTTCCACAAACAATTCAAATGGTTTAAAAAACCAATTGTTTTTAAGCGATGTAGGTGGTTTTAAATCACTTTCATTTAATGTAAAAGTAACCGATAGCGAATCAAATTGTTGTTTAAACGCTTCAATATCTCTTTCCCTTACAAAACCATTCAATGTGTATTTATCATCGATAATCGCAATATATTGATAATAATCTACAATATCAACTCTATTTTTAGTAAATCCTAACATATTACCTAATGTATCTGAAAATTGACAAACGATTTTTTTACGGTCAACAGCTGGAATTATAATCTTTTCAAAATATAAAGTATCCCAAATCTTTTTAACCTCTTTCGCAAAAGAATTAGATGTTACATAAACAATCCATTGATAATGAGCATTTTGATGTAGCACAACATAATCAAATGTTTCATTATCCAATAGTTCTAATTTATTAATGTTTTGAATTGGTAATCGACCCAATGAAAAAGTGATGTATTGACATTCATGAATAGCTTTAAAATCAAGTTCCCTTAATTTCTCTAATGCTATTTCATCATCACTACTCAATATTCCTAAATCATTACTATCTCCTAACACTTTAATTCTTTCTTCAACTTCAGAGATGAAGGCAAAGATATCACTTTTTCGAAATGATGGTCCAGTATATTCTTCAGGTGGCAAAGAAATACCAAAACGAGTCGCAATCGTTGAAAGTGAATGATACGCATCCACTAACTCATCCGAAATCGATAAGACTCTTCCTTCATTCACACTATTAACAATGGAAGACGCCTTTTCTGGATGAAACAACTCCGATTGAACTCCTTGAAGCATCATCAGTTCAAAATCATCGCTTGTCGAAGAAACAGTGACAAACTTCATTTTTTCAATTGACATACAAACTTCCCTTCTACACAATTAATAATTTCAATATTTTTTCTGGTGAAATACGATAACGCACACCTTCAATAATATCGACAATGTTACCTATTTCAATTTCTGATAAAGCCATGTATGACAACAAGACTACATCAGGATGATTATCAAACAATAATGAATGGTGATGGTGATAATAATAAACAAAGTTTGTATATTGTTCAATACTAACAAAGTCCGTTTTATTCACCTTCGAGCTATATGATATCGATTGTAAATAATCCATCATTTCATCCGGTTTCACTGTCGAAATTAATTCCTCAACTTGATGAGTACTTAATTTGTAGCGAACAGGTACAATCAGCGAATGGATTAATTCATTTGATGCCTTAAAATATTTCTTTAAGCGATAAATTTTAGTGATATTTTTTAATTCAACGTTTAAATTTAATAATTTTCTTACTTCAGTAGTACAACTATTACGATGTTGTTCATCCAATAGCTTATTGATGGAATCAATATAAAGTTTGTTTAAAGCAGCTTCCACTTGTGTATAATCAAATTCTTTTTGTGCGGCAAACGGTAATAAAACATCGTGATAGATAGTATGATCTAAATAATCGACTAACTGTCTAAACTCTGTTACCTTTAATAATCCAACCATAGAAAAAGATGTCGTCGCATCTAAGAATGGTGGTATTTTTTCCATAAAAGCAAATCGATCATCGCTGGCAAACGAGCGAATACACGCCAATAACTGGTCAATTTCTAAATTCATCACCACAATACGTTGATAACCATTACTACCACCATAACGAATTAAACTTGAAAAACGTTTAAACAAGTCATAGCGGATAAGCGATTCTAACTGACCTCGATGAATTCCTTTTTCATTAATTCCTTCTAAAATCGTACTAAAATACGTATTCTTTTTTAAATACGATGCAATATCACCAATCGATTTCATCGCCGAAAGATTTTTATAATCATCAAGTGTCAATCGTTTAGAAAACATCGCTTTCGCTTTAGTACTTAAAGCTATTTCTGTTTTACTCATAATAAACCTCTACATCCAACACTTAAGTATAATGTCATTAATCCATTGTTCTTTATTATCATTAAATTTATCAATTAAATCAGCTTTAGCTTTTTCAAAATCAAGTTCATTATTCTTTTCATTCGCAATAATTTCAGCATCTAATTCAAATCTTCGCTGTTCTACTCTACTCTTTGCTTGTTTCCAATATTCATCACTTAAATCATCCTTAGCTTGATGAAGTCGTGCTTTCACTTCAAATTTCTTACGATGAGCTAGTTCAACTCTATCCCTAGAATTACGATCATTTTCAATCAAAATTCTTAAATCTTCTATTTCCATTGACATTCTCCCTCTAGATACCTTAAAAAGTATAGTCCTCTTTACTATGCTTTTCAACGTTTTTAACGATTAAATATCGTTATCGTTCAATAACTAAAAAAGAGATGATATCAACGATATCATCTCTTAATCCATTATTTTAAGCTTGCTGGCATTTCGTAACCAGCGTAGTTTGCATGGTCACCTTTACCGAATTGACAATCGTTATTTCCAGATTGTGAAGTCCACATATCAAGGAAACTAATTGGATCGTTGTAGTCAGCAATCCAACCATTACGTGCTACAGAGTAGTTACCATCTTTACGAGTAGCTAAGAATACAGCCCATTCTTGAGCATCAATTGTAAAGTCAATACCATAGCTCTTGTATACACCTTGTAAGTATTGAGCAACTTTAACATGTCCTGTACCATTATTTAATAAGTAAGGAATTGTTGGGAAGCCTTCAAACATAGTCACATCACCTGTAGTCTTGTAAGTGAACTTACCTGACTCATCCGCAACTTTTTTCAACATTTCAACAGCTTGTTTACAGTTATCAGCATACGCATCTTTTGCAGTATTGAAGTAACCTTTACCATCACGGTTGAAACCATTTTTAGTAACATATTCAGTTTTTCTATCTGCTTCAAAAATACCACTCGCAACAAATCCTGCAGCTGGAGTTTGACCAGTTTGAGTAATATTTTCAACGATGTTGTTACGATCGATTAATAAACCTAATGCTAAACGAATTTGTTCACGTTGAGGTTCAGTGAAATCTTTAAATACTGGATCATTAACATTGAAGCCAATGTAGTATGTTCCAAGGTTAGGCATTGTAACAAATTCAGAACCTAACGTTTCACGAAGAGTTTTAACTTCTCCACTTGGAAATGATGAAGTGAAATCATAACTTCCCGTTTTGTAGTTTGCTAAACTTGCTGCATCATCATCAGATAATGCGAATACTACTGTTTTCATTGTAACATTTTTAGCATTCCAGTAATGTTCATTCTTTTCATATACTAATTGTTTACCAGTTTCTTTTTTAACTAATTTGTAAGCACCGGTACTAATCGCTGTTTTAGGCTCACTTGCCCAAGCATCTGGATTAGCTTCAACACTTGATTGTTTTACTGGTAAGAATGTTGGGAATACACATAAATCTAAGAAATAAGGACAATCAACAGTTAAAACAACAGTAAATGTTCTAGCAGCATCATCCGCTTTTAAATTTAATGTGCCTTTACCTGAAGTTGCATCAGCATAACCATCAATACCTTCATATAAGTAAGCATAGTCAGCAGCTGTTTTAGGATCAACGGCACGATTCCAAGCATAAACGAAATCGCTAGCTTTTAATTCAGAACCATCTGACCATTTTAAACCATCACGAAGAGTGAATGTATACGAAACTTTTTCACCATCAAGTTTTTCAACTTTAGGGAAATCAGCAGCTAAGTCAGGTAATAATTTAAATTCGCCTTTTTCATCTGGTAAGAAGCCCATTAACCCAGAATAAGACATTGCTGCATACGTAGCACCATCCATTGCACTGTTAAGTGTTGGGTCAAGAGTAGCAGGTTCACTAGCTAAAATAATTGTAGTAGTTCCTCCAGCTTTACCATCTTTAAGAGCATAAGAGAATACTTTGTATCCTAAAGGTGATGCATAGTAGTTTGTTAATGATGGTTTTACAAGGAATGATTGAGTATAGTTATAAACAGGTGTGATTGCTCCTGTTTTCATTAACATATCCTCAGCTTCATGCATCATTTTAAAACGCGCTTCTGCATCTGATGTTGATTTGATTTTAGCAATTAAAGCATCATACGTTTGTGCCCAAGTATAACCTTGAACTTGAGTTTTGTTGTCAGTAGACGCTTCTGGTTTTTTCTCGCCACAACCAGCAAGTAGTAACGTAGCTACTAAACAACATGTTAAAACTTTAAATAATTTTTTCATGTTTCTCTCCCTTTCTGTATCTATCTAAACTTTTTCAGTTTAAACCAATGTTGATTTTGCCTTCAGCGTACCATTTTTAATTTCTTTCCAGAAATGACACGCCACTGAATGTTCATTACCAATATCTTCTAACGCCACCACATCTTTAGCACACTTTTCTTGAGCATAAGCACAACGTGTTCTAAATGGGCAACCACTAGGTGCATTTAATGGAGAAGGAATATCTCCTTGCAACACAATTCGTTTTTTTGTTTCCATCGTTTTAGGATCAGGAATAGGAACCGCTGACAATAATGATTTTGTATATGGATGAACAGCGTTATAGAAAATATCATCCGCATCACCAATTTCAACTAATTTTCCTAAATACATCACCGCAATACGGTCTGAAATATGTTTAACGACAAGTATATCATGCGCAATAAATAAATACGTCAATCCTAACTCTTTTTGTAAATCTTCAAAAGTATTAATAATTTGTGCTTGAATAGAAACATCAAGTGCCGAAACTGGTTCATCACAAATAATAAATTCTGGATCAATCGCTAATGCACGAGCAATACCAATACGTTGACGCTGACCACCAGAAAATTCATGAGCGTAACGCGTCGCATGTTCACTAGATAAGCCAACCAATGTCATTAGCTGTTTCACTTTTTCATCACGTTGCTCTTTTGTTTTTACAAGCCCTGCCACATCCAACGGTTCAGCGATAATATCACCAACTGTCATACGTGGATCTAAACTTGAATATGGATCTTGAAAAACCATCGACGTCTTTGATAAGAATTGTTTTACACTTTCTTTATCTTCAATCTTTTTACCTTTAAAAATAATTTCTCCACCAGTTTTTTTATACAATTGCATAATCGTTCGACCACATGTCGTTTTACCACATCCAGACTCACCAACAAGACCTAATGTTTCCCCTTTTCTTATGTAAAAAGAAACATCATCCACCGCCTTTAATGGAATTGATTTACCAAAACCTGTTGTAATAGGAAAGTACTCTTTTAAATTATTGACTTCTATTAGTATATCACTACTCTTACTCATCCTTCAAGCCTCCTTTCTCCATTAACTCTTTCACATTCATCCAACATCTAGCTTGATGACTTGAAGTGAAAGACATTTCTTCAGGATACTCTTCTAAACAAATTTTCATACAATTACTACAACGCGGAGAAAACGAACAACCTTTCGGTAAATTCAATAAATCAACCGGAGTTCCTTGAATAGGAACTAAGCGACCATGATTATTAATATTGGGGATAGAACGTAATAAACCTTTTGTGTATTCATGTTTAGGCGAATAAAATATTTCTTCCGCAGTACCACGTTCAACAACACGTCCGGCATACATCACCTGAATTTTACTACACATATCCGCAACTACCCCTAAATCATGAGTAATTAAAATAATAGCCATTCCTAATTTCTTTTGTAACTCTTTCATCAACTCCAATATTTGCGCTTGAATCGTCACATCAAGAGCCGTTGTTGGCTCATCCGCAATCAACACATCAGGTTCACAAACAAGGGCCATCGCAATCATAACACGTTGAAGCATACCGCCTGAAAATTCAAATGGATATTGTTTTAAACGTTTCTGAGGTTCATTCACACCAACTTGCGTCAATATTTCAACCGCTCTAGCCTCTGCTTCAGTACCACGTAATGGTGTATGCAACATAATCGCTTCCACTAATTGATTACCAATAGAATACACTGGATTTAATGACGTCATTGGATCTTGGAAAATAATCGAAATTTTAGCACCACGAATTTTTCTAAGGTCTGCTTCTTTTAAACCAATTAATTCTTGACCTTGTAATTTAACACTACCACCAACAATTTTACCTGGACTAGATAATATTTGTAAAATAGAATACGCCGTTACTGATTTTCCTGAACCAGATTCACCAACGATACCTAATATTTCCCCTTTATCCAAAGTAAATGATACATTATTCACTGCTTTTACTTCACCTACAGGCAAGAAAAACGATGTCTGTAAGTTATTAACCTCGAGTAAATGCTCACTCATCATGCTACCTACTTTCTAAGTTTAGGGTCAAAGGCATCACGTAAGCCATCCCCAAACAAATTAAATGATAATACGATTAACCAAATCATAATTGCTGGAATAATTAAGCGATAAGGATATGAATAAATTGCGTCCAATGCCGCTGATGCAAGAGATCCTAAGGAAGGCATGGGAATACTAACACCAAGGCCTAAGAAACTTAAGAAACTCTCCGTAAAAATAGCACTAGGAACTTGTAGACACGTTGAAATAATAATAACGCTCATACAGTTAGGAAGTAAGTGACGACGAATGATGTGACTTGGTTTAGCACCCATTGATTTAGCTGCTAAAATATATTCTTGTTGTTTAAGAGATAAGATTTCCCCACGAATAAGACGCGCCATACTTACCCAATACAATAAAGCAAACACAATAAAGATAGAAATCATACCAACACCTAATTTAGCTAAAAACGTTCCTTTAATAATTGGTGTCAATACTTGTTTAAATACAACCGACAATAAAATAATAATCAACATATCTGGTAAACTATAAATAATATCAACGATACGCATCATAATTAAATCAACCTTACCACCAAAATATCCTGAAACTGAACCATAAAATAACCCAATCACTAATACAACCGTACTAGCGAAAACACCAACAAACAAAGAAATACGTGTACCATAAATAACACGAATAAAATAATCACGACCTTGATCGTCCGTACCAAAAAGATGAGGCATTATTTTTTGACCTTGCGCAATCAATTGTTTTTCCGTTTCACCAAATTGAAATGGTAATAAATTATTATACGATGCATCAACACCTACACCTTGTTTAATACCAAGCATTTGATCATACGAATATGGCCAAAACATTGGAACAAAAATGGCAATCAATATAATAAGTATTATAATAGTAATACAAGTCATCGCAATTTTATTTTTACTTAATCGCTTAAATCCATCTTTCCAAAATGTTGTCGATTCACGCATTTGAACAATTTGCGCTTTTTCCTCCTCAGAAACAAGGGTAAATTTACTAAGATCGACTTGTGTACTGAAATTATTCTTCTTCATCAACAATCCCCCTATTCCAAATCAACACGTGGATTTACCACTTTATACATAATATCGCTAACAAACAACATAAAAACTACAATTGTCGTTAAAAAGATCGTTGTTCCCATAATCATTGTATAATCACGATTGGTAATACTACTAACAAAATATCGACCAAGACCAGCAACAGTAAATATTTTTTCAACAACTAAACTACCAGTTAAAATATACGCCAACATTGGACCAATATATGTAATAACTGGAGTTAAAGCATTACGCAACGCGTGTTTAAAAAGAACTTTAACCCAACTAACACCTTTCGCTTTTGCCGTACGAATATAATCTTGCCCTAATACATCAAGTGTACTAGAACGCATCAAACGAATAATATACGATGATGGTGATAAACTTAAAGCGATAATTGGTAAAATTAATCCTTGCGTCGTTAAACCATTCGCTGGAAACCATTGTAACTGAACACAAAATACTAACAATAAAAAACTCGCCGTAATAAATGATGGAAGAGCTACAAAGGCTGTTGAAATAAACATAATTAAACGATCAATCCAAGTGTTATGATACACAGCCGCAATAAGTCCCCACACGATACCTACTACTACTGCGATTAAAGCCGCTACTCCGCCAATCATCGCACTATTTTTAAAACCAGTCATAATAAGATACGTTACCGTTTGTCCCTTATATTTAATGGAAGGACCAAAATCAAACGATAACACTCCCTTTAAATAATTAAAATATTGCACTAAGATTGGCTGATCTAAACCATATTTCGCATTCAAAGCCGCTGTAACTTCTGGTGAAGCCGCCTTCTCTGATAAAAACGGTCCTCCAGGAACTGCATGCATTGCAAAAAAAGTAATTGTAACAACAACCCAAATAGTAAATATCGCCAAAAGAAGCCGTTTGACAATATAAAAAAGCATTTTTTGATTCATACCCTCTCCGCCTTTCAATGGTATTAGTTTAATAGTTTTTTATGGTTATTTCAATGTTAATTTGACATTAATTCAATTTCAATGATATATACGTTATTTTTGTTAAAACTATATTGACATTTTAGTAAAATTGTTAATAATTAAATATTATACATTGGAGAAATACCCAAGAGGCTGAAGGGATCAGTTTCGAAAACTGACAGACGTGCAAGCGTGCGGGGGTTCAAATCCCTCTTTCTCCGCCAAAAATAAAATAAGCACACGATTATTTCGTGTGCTTTTACTATGTGCTTTTTTTCAATTAACTAAAACATTGTTTTCTCACCACTTAAAAACAATCGAATGTCTTCTTCATACTCCTTGATTAATGCTTCTTGATACCCTGCAACCTTATATTGAGTAATCATTTCCTTTAAATCAATCATTTCTGTTTTACTTAGTTTAAATAGACGTGAATCACTAATAACCTCATTAGACTTCGCTTTTTCATAATCAGTTACACCCATTCGCCACGGTTTAATAAAGGAATACTGTTGCATCAAACGATCTAAAATCATGATTCCTTCAGGATCAAAATCACCAGCGTAATAACAAGTCACATCATTAAGTGCCTTTAATAAATATATTGACGCTATTTTTAATTGACCAGAGGTGCACATAATAGAAACATCTTCCTTTGAAAATAATTCAACCAAATGAGAAAAAACCATTTGATTCTCTACAATAAAAACTGTATTATGTTTTGCTTTTGCTTCAGTAATCGTTGAAGCTGTAGATAAAGTAACGATACAACATTGCTTTTCTCGATTAAAACCATCAATACCCAAATGTAGTTTACCGTTACTATAACAATCAATATTAAAAATAGCGGTATTGCTTGAAATATCATCAGGTACTATGGATGCTTGCATATACAATTGAAGTATTTCGTGGCTAGTTTGCGCTTCACTATGAAAACGATATCGTAGCGCATCCAACAACAATTCACCACAAAATTGATTACGATCAAATAAATGAGGATTACCTGATACTTTCGTTGCTAAAATAGCTAATCGAATGGGATCTCTAATCCCTTGAAGCTCTTTTAGCGCTTCAAGGACATAGATGACACTACTTGTAATATCGTCATTTCGATTATATTCACCAACAATACGATAATATCCATATTTCTTTTCATTGATTGCTTGTTGTAGCCATCCATCATCATATACTAAACATTCATCAAAAAAGGTTTGAAGTTTTTGTTGATTGTTGTATTTAATCGCTTTGTTCGTTATTATTTCTTCATTAAAGTAATATTGTAGTACTTCTAACATATCCACTGGTGCAAAGCGACTCGTTTGAACAGCATGCTCAAAATCAACAACTTTAATGATAATTGTATCATTGCGATAAATAATACCCATTATTTTTTGAATATCATCCTTTTCTTGTTGGCTACATAATTTCAAAGTAATTGTTCCGGAAAATCGTCCCAATTGCATGTATTTTTTACGTAACGATTTCATAAAACGTTGAAATCCACTATTTTCTTTTAAATACAATGCACACTTTTTACTATTCTCTTGCACGTTTTTCACCATTCCAGTGATAATTAATGGTACTAACAACATCAGAGTTTGCTGGACGTATCAATTCAACAATTGACAAATCATTAACTGTGTCATAACAACCCCATAATGCTTGCGAGTTCATCACATAATCAAACTTCAATTGCTCTACTAATTCAAACATACTACTAATATTTTTCTCATCCACTCCCGCAAACGCTTCATCTAACGCTATTATACATGGATGATCTGGTTTTCTTGCTTTTTTAAGTTGTGCATGCACCGCCGCAAACAATGGAACATACATTGCCATTGCTTTTTCCCCACCACTAAACTTATTAAATTCAGCGTTAGTACATTCCATTTTATTTTGCTTACTTCTAAAATAAAACATTCTAAATTCAAACCATTTACGATAATCTAAGGCATCACGCAATAAATCAGAATAATTAAAGGAACTATTTCCTTCTAAAGCGCTCATTCTAGCCATACTAATTTTAGCTCTAAAATGATTAATAATTAACTCTTGATCTTCTTTCGTTAAAATCGTTCGATCTTTAGCCAATAACTTCACCAATTGTAGCGTGTTTAGTTCTTGTTCACTTTCCGCTGCTTTAGGATGCCATTGCAACATAAAGTTTAAACGCATCGATGTTTCCATCTCCATCATTAAACTACTCATTTCACTAATCCATTGTTTACTATCTTCAATGCGTTGGCTTAATTTTTGTGTCAATGTTCCACTTAAAAATCCTTCAAACAATTCACGATCTTTTTGTAACAACAATAATTCCGTATTAGTAATAACAGTATCCATCGCTCTTTCAAACTCATCCACCGACACTATTTTCCCTTGCCATTTTAGTGTTATACTGTATCGATTACGAAAATGTGCACTCGCCATTGGTGTTACAAACGTCTGTTCCAAGGATAAACCATAATTCATTAAATTACTAGAATACTGTTGATAACACTTCGTTAACGATGTCACCATTTCATCACTTTGTTTACTCAAATCACTATTTTTACAAAGCTTTAAAGAAGCTTTCGCTGCTTCAACACTACCTTCAAAACTATCCTTCGTCACAAATTTTAAACGAAGTTCTTCTTGAAAAATACGTTCGGTATCATAAACATCACTTTTAATACGTTCTTCGTCCTTCTTTATTTCATCAATCTTAGATAGAAGATGTTTATTATCATTGGTGTAATTACCAATATCCATAACACAACGATGTAATTCTTCATCAATATCTCTTATACGAATAGAACACTCTTTAATTCGTTTCGCTTTATCACGAAATTCAATATTATTTAAAAGTTGTTGTACCGCAAACAATTCACTTTCAACACCATTTTTATCCATCGATCTAGTCTGAAACGATGATACATTATTTTCAACTTGTTGCACACAATTGTCAATAAATTGTTGACAAGACTCCATTCTAGAAATAGCGTACTCATTATCTTTCTTCCATTGGCGTAAACGTTGTATCGATTGATTATATTCAAAATAACATGACCTTACTTCCGAATAACTTTCCTTTGTTTTTCCATAAGGATAATTATTTGTAAAATTCACCATATCCACTGTCAATTGACGCACTCTATTAGTGATTTGAAGCAAATTATCTTCTAATTTTTTAACTTCATTCTCTTTAATAGTAACGTTGTTTTCACACGCAACCGATTGTTTAATTAATTCTTGTAAATGGTCAAACGATGGAAATTGAGCAATTTCACTCTCTAATTTCTTTTGTTTTTCAATCAATAAACGAAGTTCTTCTACAATCAATCCAACCTTATTCAATAGCTCATCTATTTCTTGTTGTTTAACCCCAACAAAATAATCAAATGCTTTTTGTCGTGTTTCAGCACCTAAATACATTTCCATTTCTAGTTTCAAAGAATGACCAACTAAAACTCCATGTTTATAATATCCATTATCATTCAACGAAATAAAAGCACTATCATCTTCTGCAATATTACAACATATTTCTATTGCTTTATCCTTTAGTTTTGCATCTTCCACGATTACTTCCAACAATGGATTGGCTACAAAAGGTTTTCCTTTCACATCAATGATACAATCACTTTCATCTTTCAATACTAATTTAGCTTGTGTTAAATCATCATCACTAACAATCAACGCATCCATTACACCAATATCAATCAATTGACTTTCAAACAACGCTTGATTATTACCACAATAATTAAATGCTTCATAAAACGATATAAATGGAATGTTATGTTTACGCAATAAAGCACGTGCTTTACTACGAGAATCACTTCGAGGATACACAAACGTTCCCTCACTTTTAAATCTAGCAAGTTCTTCTTTCTTCTCCTCAATCATCGTCATCAACATGATTCTCTCATCAGTCAATTTATTCTTCAGTTGATCATATTCCGATTCTTTCTTTCGTTTTATCGAACCTTTTAAATCACTAATAGCCTCGTGTTCATTATTTTCATTATACGTTTTAACTAAGCTAACAAAATCATGAATATACTCTTTAATAGTAAACTCTGTAGCTTGTTGCATTAACTTATAAAATAAATCAATAATAACATCACGTTCACCATTTTCCTTAAAAATACATTCATTTAAACAATCATTAAGATGTTTTAATTCGCGCATTTCTCGATCAAGAGTGATAGCTAGCTCATCACATTGAATCTGTGCATTATCAATTCGAGCAAAATGTTGAAGTGCTTCATCAATATACATTCTCAATTGTTCAAAACGATGAAGAGCTACCCCATTATCATTAAGAATATCATCATGGTCGTACAATTGTAAAACATCATTCAAAGCATTTAACTCCTCAATTTCCGAAGTAATCTTACAGTCAACACTTTCTTGTTCGAAACCTAAAAGACGATATTTCTCTTCATTTTCGCGAATTGTATCGTTTAATTCATTAATTTGCTGATCAATCACTAAACATTCTTTTGTTAAGCTTTGTATTTTTTCTTGAAGACGTATTTCTTTCGCTGTCGTTTCTTCAAGCCCTAAATCATTAAATCGTTCCTTTTCAAGTTGTAAAGCCATCTTTTCTGACTCATACGCTTGTACTAATTGTTTTTCCTCAACAATCTTCTTTTCATTACTCAACACATTATTTTCAAGTTGTTTTCTTTTTAATACAAACTCTTCATATTGTGACGTAAACTTTAAAAAACCATCCGCTTTCTTTGCCAACATATATTCATTGTATTTACGATATTCATTTTGAATTTTTAAAATATCATTTTTCGTTGTACGTTGTTGTTGTAAGGTGCTCTCCATATCATCCATTGATTCAAGTGATTCAGCCATTGCCCGCATATCATCATCCGACAATGTTTGAAGGGATTCATTAAGGATTTCATACACTTTAGTAGGCCTAAATTCTCTAGTCAACTTAGGTTGACGCACCTTAATCATCAATCGAATCAATTGATCATAATCATCATCTTTTACAAAACCATACAACACTCTATTTACTTCACTCATATACGCTTTCGATGATTCCGTAAAAAAACTATCCCCAACTTTATTTTTACACTCTATTTTAGTAAGTGGAACAAATCCACCACCTACACGATTATATAAATCAAAATCAATGCCAATACGTCGACCATCTGTAAGAATAAATGCCCAAAATTGCATCGGTTTTCCTTTTTGAGCACGCTGACCAATACAAAGTGTTAAACTCTGTTCACTATCCTTTTTACCAAATTGTAAGTATAAATAACCAGTTTCATCTTCTTTATCATTACTAGCACCTAGAAAATAATATTCCATCTTTCGATCACTAGAACCAAACGGATCAAGGCGACTTGGTGTTTTATCACCATCCAACATAAAAGGAACCATACTTTGAGTAACAATTGATTTACCACAAGCATTCTCTCCACGCAATAATAATTTACCACTGGAGACAAAAAATTCTTCAAAATCAAATAACCAAAAATTAACAAAACCCATCTTTTTAATATGCCATGTAGTACTCATTTTATTCCTTCTTTCTATAGTTTCCTTCACCGATAAACTTCGCCATCGATGGAAAACAACGATATCCTTCTTCTATTGTTTTCATCAAAAACCACGTATTTAAATAGTTTTCAACTCTCTTTTTAAGCTCATCAAATTCCATGGTTCGATACTCTTTACTAAAAAACTCTTTATTTTTATCGATGATTTGACGTAAATAAATATCAAATTGATAAGCCGACAACAACACGGTTTCATCTACATCCTTATGTAATCTATCTTGTAAAACTTCTTGACGAATAAGAGCACAAAATAGTAAACAAATATCGGAAAGCATCGATTCTTTAGGATGAACATTTCCGATACTATTGCCATCTTCAAACACTAAAAAAGCACTATTTTTATGCGCGTGCAGTGACATGTCAAATAAGTTATTCACCTGTTTATCAATATTACTACGCTGTTGTTTAATATATAAACCATCTTGGTTATTATTAGACCAATATAAACCAGGACATGTAATAAGGGTTCTAAAAATACGATTAGTACGAACAAATCCTTTATCCATTTCCACTTCCGCAAGTTGTTGGTCAAAATCATCAACACTTTGAATAGAAGATACATCCATACCAAAAACAGTAGAAAAATACCGTGATAATCCCGTATTTTCATACAATATTTCTTGATTAATCGACGATGTTAGAGAATCCGTTTTTCCATCATACACCTTTAAAAACTTCATATCTTCCGCAAACTCAAGAACGCGAACTAACGATTTACGATGGGAAAACACTGTAAAATCAAGAGAAACGCAAGAAGCAACATACAATTCAATCGCACTAATTAATTCACTCAATAAAAATTGTTCTTCATCTTTATCTTCAAGAAAAATTAATAAAGCCGTCAATAAAATATAATCTAAAACATCCTGAAAATGACTAATGCCCATAAATGGATGAGCTTGAGCCGGAATTTTTTCTACCTTAATCAATTTATCATTCACAATGACACGCCATCCACACGTTTCCTTAAAAAACTTTTGAAAACTATCTAATGATTGTTTAATACGGATGTATCGTTCACGATTATCTTCTTTGATAATCCAAAAATTTTCCAACAATTCTTTTGCTTCATTCATTATAATCACCTATAAATTCTAAACGATACGATGGCATTGCTAATGTACCATCACTACAAACAAGTTCAATCTCTTCATGAAGATCAACACAACGATAACGCATACCATACTCATTTCGGGCAACTTTTTCATCATTTTCTTGGCGTAAAGCTAATGAAATCCACGACATAAGAGCTTTACGAACAACCGGTGAAATTGGTTCATCAAAGTTTCTTAAATCAATGACACCATCCACAATCCATCGTTCAATATCCAAACGCTCTTGATGTTTTTCTGCTAAATATTGTTCTTTCTGTTGAATTTTTTCAAAGTTCTTATCCTTTTTAGCACTTTTATCAATTTTTGGTACATACGCTCTTACACGTGATTGACAGGCAACGATGTTTGCTTCCTCATCATATGTACTTGAGTTTACACTATCCGTTAAACGTTGATTCAATGCGCGATAATGTTGAATCGACATCACACCAAACATATACGCACTTAAACAATGTGCTTCATCCAAAGTTTCACATTGCTTAAATAAAGCCATATAATGTTTATAATCTTCTTTCTTACTCAATGTCCAATGTTGCATCTTTACAATCATCATCGCATTTTGAATGATTTTACGAATGATATCATCCGTAATTTCCATCACTCGTGAACTTTCACTTCTACGATCTTTTTCATTCACAAACCAATATTTCAATGATTTCCATTTACCCAATACATTCGCTCTAACTTGAAGAGCATACTGTTCCATATCCGTAACACTAGGATGAGGAATTTCTAATTCACTGGCAATAATTCTATTTAACAATTCTTCTTCATTGTTCAACATCATAATACTCTTTTCAATCTTCAATGAATGAATTTGACATTCTTGAATAAAATCTTTTAAATACGTAATAAAACGATCTTTATGCAAAATAAATTCCAACGACTTCATTAATTTTTCAGATTTACCCGAATAAAACTCCCTTAAATAATCCTGATAATTTTGATTTAAACGTTTAAAATCTTCTTGTAAATCATGCCACCACTGATTTAATTGTGAGGAAGAATACTTATATAATTCCATTTCATTAAAATACGATGAAATCCTACTAAATAATTGAGTAGATAATGTACCGCTTTCAATCACTAAATTTTCTAAACGAATGGTCAATCGTTCAATTTCAACCGCAACTTCACTCATTGAATATCGAAATTGTTTATTTTTATAATCTTCAATTGTAAAAACGCGGGTAGGATCTTGAATCGCAATTAAATTTTTCCAACCAACTAATGCATCCAACGATGATTTACACTCCTCCATCGTTATATCCATCTCTTGTTTTAAATAATTGTACACATCCTCTTTCACTAATTGAAAATTCATTTTTTCATATTCAACATAAAAAAAACGTAAAATTCGTCGATAAATTTCAACATTAGAAACCGTTAAATATGTTGCTTCTGGTATAGCTTTATATGACATAGACACCTCTTATAGAGTATTAGTATATCATTTATGACAATAAAAAAATACCATAGATTTATCTATGGTACTTCAATTAACGCATGTAATAAGGTTTAACAAATGCTGGTAAGCCATCTTTCATAATAAGAGCTGGTTCACCTACAATTAATGGACGTAAGTAATCATATGCTTCTTGAGTAATACCGCGGTAGTTATCAAGAGCCCACTCAAGTGGGAAAGGTTTCACGTGATTTGCTACATTTGAAGCTTCAGTTGCGATAAATTCAACATCGTATTCAGCTTGATCTTTACGTTTAACACCAACCATCATACCAGTAAATGCTTTGTCAGCTGAACGCATATGTGCACTCATTCCTAAACGGAAACTTTCTTCAACGTCAACTAATGATTGTTCAGTCGCATGACAACGTTGAGCAGTTGATAAATCTTGAACTTTACAACGTTCTGCAGCACCGTTATCTAAAATAATATTTTTAATCGCATTACCAGCACCACCTAAAACAGCATGGCCAAAACCATCGTTTTTAGCTTCACCAGCTGCTAAATACGTACCATCAGCGTAACGAACACCTTCAGAAACAACTACATAACATTTGTTCTTTTCAGCGATACAACGTCTAACTTCAGACAAGAATAATTCTGTATCAAATTTTTCTTCAGGCAATACAACTAAGTCAACAATACCACTTAAACAAGCACTAGCCGCAAGCCATCCAGCATCACGACCCATTGTTTCAAGAATAAATACTTCTTGACGAGTATATACATTCACATCTAACCATGTTTGAAGTGCTGTTGTAGCGATAAATTTCGCTGCACTTGCAAAACCTGGACAATGATCTGTAATAACTAAGTCATTATCCACTGTTTTTGGACAACCAACAAAACGATGTTTAGTAATGCCATGTTCTTTTGCATATTGGCTTAAAGCCGCTACCGTATCCATAGAATCATTTCCACCAGTATAGAACATAGTTTCAATATTATATTTTTCTAATACTTCAAACAATTTTTCAAAATCTTGGATATTGCTTCTTTTTAATTTATAACGACAAGAACCAAGTGCACTTGATGGAGTTTGACGAAGAATACGATTTTCTTCTTCACTCATGTGAGTTAAATCTACAAATCTCTCCTGTAAAATTCCTTCAATTCCATTTAATCCACCATAAACAGTATCATAAATTGGGTTCATTTGGTTTGCCTTGACCACTCCTGCAACAGTTGCGTTAATTACCGAAGTAGGTCCGCCTGATTGTGCTACTATACAATTTGCCATATTAAAATTCCTCCTATTCCTATTCATTATACAATATTTTTTTCAGAAAGGTAGCTTAATTGTTCCCACTTACTAACTAATGATTCAATTTCATCTTCCATTTCCTCAATTGTACGATCAAGTTCATTCATTTTAACAAAATCATAAATATATTCATCATCAAAACGACGTTGTTTTAATACTTCTACTTCATTTTCTAAAGTTTCAAGTTCACTTTCAATCTTTTTAATACTTTTAGAAACATTAACTTCTTTAACTGGTTTTTCCTTTTTAACCGTTTCAACTTTCTTAACTACCACTTCTTCTGTTAATCCATAAGGACAAATCGAGGCAACTCCATCACGAACCATAATTGCTGAAGTAGCTATTTTCTTTATAAAATAACGGTCGTGAGAAACAAACAATATTGTTCCTTCATAATCTTGTAATGCATCTTCTAGTGCTTCTTTACCTACAATATCTAAGTGATTAGTCGGCTCATCAAGAACTAGAAAATTACCTTTTTTAAGCATCAATTTAGCCAAGGCCAACCGTACTTTTTCCCCACCACTTAGCACATCCACTGTTTTAAACACTTCATCCGCAGTAAATAGAAATCGACCTAAAACACGACGAATTTGAGTGTGTTCTAATTCAGGATATTCATCCCACAATTCTTCAAGTACTGTTTTATCACTATCCAATTGTGCGAGTTGTTGATCAAAATAAGCAATGTCAATTTGATGACCAAACATAAAATGACCAGACAATGGTTTAACCATTTCCATAATCGTTTTAAGTAATGTTGATTTACCACAACCGTTAGGACCATTAATCGCCAGTCGATCACCGCGATGAATGGTCATATTGAGTGAAAATAACGGTTTATCATAACCAACAACTAAATGTTCCATTTGCAATACATTTTTACCACCAATTTTACCAACTGTAAAATTGGCATTCATCGCTTTATCATCACTTTGATCCGCTTTTTCAACACGTTCTAAACGATCGAGATATTTAATTTTTGATTGGGCAAAAGCTGCTTTATTCTTTTTATAGCGAAATTTTTCAATTTGCGCAGAAATACGTTGAATTTCTTTTTGTTGGTTAGCATACGCTTGATTTTGTCGTTCAATATCATTTTTCTTTTGTACAACAAACGAAGAATAATTGCCAACATATTTCTTACCATAACCATATTCAATTTCATATATTTCATCAGCAATATCATCAATAAACATTCGATCATGACTAACAATCACAACTGCCTTAGGATAATATTTTAAATAGCCTTCAAGCCACTCAATCGTATCAATATCTAAATGATTCGTCGGTTCATCCAACAATAAAATATCTGGTTTACTCAACAATAACTTTGAAAACGCAAGACGCGTTCGCTCACCACCTGAAAAGGTAGAAATCGTACGTTGTAAGTCCTCTGCTTTAAAACCAAACTGACTAGTAACCGTTAATAACTCCGTATCCATATGATAACCACCAAGCATCTCAAACCGTTCTTGAAGCTTTCCGTAGTTACTTAATTGTTTTTCACTACTATCATGATTAAGTGCTAAAGCTGCCTCATCCAACTGTTCTTTCAACAGTAATAATGGTAAAAATGCTTCTTTTAATGCATCTAATGCTGTCATTTGTTCATCAGAAAAAATATGTTGTGATAAATAGCCAATGCTCAAACCATTTATTTTATGAACAGTCCCTCTATCAAAATCAATTTCACCACAAATGCACTTTAAAAGAGTAGATTTACCACAACCATTTCTACCAACAATTGCTATTTTTTCGGAGTTTTTAATTTCAAATTGTATATCGATAAGAACATCTTGTGCCCCATATGATTTACAACCTTTATTTATTTGATAAAGCATAGTGATTAAAACAATAAATTTCTAGGAGTTCTAGCAAATGGTACAACGTCACGAATGTTTTGAATACCAGTAATGTACATAATAAAACGTTCAAAACCAAGCCCAAATCCAGCGTGTTTACAGCCACCATAGCGACGTAAATCTAAATACCATTGTAAGCCTTCTTCTTCAACACCCATTTCTTTCATACGTGCTTGAAGAACCTCTAAACGCTCTTCACGTTGCGAACCACCAACTAATTCACCAATATGAGGAACTAATAGGTCACATGCTGCAACTGTTTTTCCATCATCGTTTAAACGCATATAAAATGCCTTAATATCTTTTGGATAATCAGTTAAAAATACTGGACCCTTTACAACTTGTTCACAAATATAACGTTCATGTTCCGTATTTAAATCCATTCCCCAAGAAACAGGATGTTCAAATTTTACATCCGCAGCTAATAAATGATCAATTGCTTTCGTATACGTCATTCGTTCAAATTGACTATTAACAATCACATTTAAACGTTCTAACAATGTTTTATCAATAAATTCATTAAAGAATTTCATCTCTTCAGGACAATTATCTAATACATACTCAATACAAGATTTCACCATATCTTCAATTAAATCCATATCATCTTGTAAATCCGCAAAAGCGATTTCTGGCTCAATCATCCAAAATTCACTCGCATGGGTTGTTGTGTTTGAATTTTCAGCACGGAAAGTAGGTCCAAAGGTATACACATCTCTAAAAGCTAAAGCAAAAGCTTCCGCTTGAAGTTGACCAGAAACGGTTAAACTAGCTTTTTTACCAAAGAAATCTTCTTCATAGTGATCATCTTTTCTCGTTGTAACGGTAAATACTTCACCAGCACCTTCCGCATCATTACCAGTAATAATTGGAGCGTGAACATACACAAATCCTTGGTTTTGAAAAAATTCATGAATCGCCATCGATAATACAGAACGAACTCTAAATACCGCATTAAATGTATTAGAACGAGGACGTAAGTGACCAATTTCACGTAAGTACTCAAAACTATGACGTTTCTTTTGTAAAGGATAGTCATTTTGACAAGCACCTTCTAAAACAATTTCCGTTACACTAATTTCAAAAGGTTGTTTGGCATCTGGGGTAAGAATAAATTTACCAGTAACAGTAATTGCTGTACCAGTTAAATATTTACAAATCTCTGAAAATTGACTACATTCTTTTGTATACACTAATTGACAACTTCTAAAATACGTACCATCATTTAGTTCAATAAAACCAACCGAACCATTATCACGGTTAGTACGAATCCATCCTTGTAGTTGGACATATTCTACTTGATCAATCGCCATCACTGCTTTGTACTGCGTAAGTTCGTATAATTCTCGTACTGTCATAAATGTTAACATTCTTTTATCCTCCTTAAAATATAAAAACGCCCCTACAAGGAACGTCTTAACGTGGTACCATCCTATTTCGCACATAGTGTGCCTCAAGCTATAACGCAGCCAACGGGATTGTCTACTATATTCTCCAATCCAACTCCGAAAGTGTTACATGACACTATGTTCTATACTCAGCTTCCACCATCCTGAGTTCTCTATGATAGTACAATAGAATGCTCTTTCATCTTCGTTATTTTTTTAATGCATTTGTTTCATAAACTAATTCTTGTATACTAGAAACTACATCTACTGGTTTCACTACAATACCCTTAGGAACTGTGAAGTGTTCATGAGTAAAATCAACAATTCCTACTATACCATGTTCTATAATAAAATCGACCGTATGCTGAATATCTTTAGAAATACACAATATAGCAATACGACATCCATCAGGTAATTTATCTTTAAAATCATTTAAGTGATAAACTGGAACACAAGTATTATTTACATTCTCCGGTTGTAAGTCAAAGGCACAAACAATCTCTCCTACTACATTATTCCATTTGTTATAATTTAACAATGCTTTTCCAAGATTTCCCACCCCAATTAAGATGATTTTTTCATCAAAACCTAGTCCTAACTCAGCACTAAACGTTTCTATTAAGTAATCTACGCTATATCCATATCCTTGTTTACCTAAACTTCCAATAAAAGAGAAGTCGCGGCGAATGGTAGTCGATTTGATAGAAATAATGGATGCTAATTCTTCAGACATAATACTTTCATAGCCTTCAGCCTTAAGTTTTCTTAATGCCTTTAAATAGATTGGAAATCGTTGTAAAGTAGCTTTTGAAACTTGCTTATTATTGATCATTTTATCACCACCGATAGTATTATAACACATCTTTAGCGTTTGTGAAGTTTTGGTTGAATTTAACTATCCATTTCTTTACAAGGATTTGCACTACATGTTAAATCACACACTAAATTTCTCTTGTATGCAACAGATGCAGCACATCCAATCATTGCCGCATTATCAGTACAGCACCATAATGGTGGAATCGTGCATCGTACAAAATCAGGATTTTCACTTAATTTAATTAATCTTTCACGTAATCTAGAATTAGCGGCAACACCACCACCCAACACTAAATGTTTTGGTTTATACAGTTCAATCGCTTTTAGTGTTTTATTAATAATCATATCTAATGCTGTTTCTTGAAAAGCATAGGCAACATCAGCCGCAACAATGTCATTTCCAGCCTTTTTTTCACGAGCAATCAATTGTAACACCGCTGATTTTAAACCCGAAAAAGAAAAGTCTAATGGATTTTCTGTTTTTGGTGTTGGTAATTTATAATGTTCTTTCCCTTGTTTTGCCAATTTATCAATTGCTGGTCCACCAGGATATGGAAGTCCTAAAACACGTGCCACTTTATCGTATGCTTCGCCAATCGCATCATCTTGAGTTGTACCAACAACATCAAATGACCAATCATCTTTCATCATTACAAGCTCAGTATGACCACCAGATACAACAAGCGCTAATAGCGGAAATTCTAAATGGTCAATAAAAGAATTAGCGTAAATATGCCCGATAATATGATGAATAGGAACAAGTGGTTTATCATAAAGCCAAGCTAATGTTTTAGCTGCTTGAACACCAACATGAAGCGAACCAATTAAACCAGGTCCTTGAGTAAAACCAATCGCATCAATATCATCCATTGTAACAGAAGCTTGTTGTAAAGCTTGAGTAATTACTAGGGAAATATTTTCAATGTGAATACGTGAAGCTACTTCAGGTATAACACCACCAAATTGACTATGGACATTGATTTGTGATGAAACAATGTTCGATAAAATTTGATTACCATTTTTTACTACTGCACAAGCTGTTTCATCACAACTAGATTCAATCGCAAGTATTATTTGATCCATTTTATTCACCTAATCCTTTCACCATCAAGTAAGCATCTTCGTTGTTATCTGAATAATAATTTTCTCTTGTCGCTACAATCGAAAATCCTAATTTTTCATAACAACCAATCGCTTGTAAATTACTAACACGAACTTCCAAGGAAACAAATTCCACATTTGCTTCTTTCATGTTATTTAAAGAAAACTGTAATAACTCAGTTCCTAACCCTCTTTTTTGACATTCCTTTTTAAAAGCAATATTAATGATTTGTGCTGTATCAAATAGTATCCAATAAATAATAAAGCCGATAACAGTATTATTTTCTTCGTAGACAAACGTATGGGCAAATTCATTGTCTTCGATTTCATTAATAATTGCATCTTTTGGCCATGGATCAAAAAAACATTGTTGTTCAATTGAAACAATTAAATCACTATCTTCTCTAGTTGCTTGACGTATCATAATTGTAGTTATTATTCTGATTTTGATAATAATCTGGGGTTAACAAATGAATATTTTCGACTTTTTCCCATATACCGATACATTGAACAAATTTTTGGGCAAGACTTTGAAAATTGTCTTCTTTCCCAAGTAAATTTCCATCACCAATAATAAGATCATTACTTACTAGTGACTCTATTTCATTAACTGTCGTTAACTCTCTTTTTACGACTATCTCATTATTAACATATCGCGCGAAATAACAACGTCCACCTTTGGCGTCTAGAACAATCGAACAAGTAGGTTCATTCCCTTTTAACCAATCCATCGTAGAAATAGTATAACAAGGTAAATTTTTCGTTGAACAAATTACTTTAGCAATTGTCATCGCAATACGAATTCCAGTATAACTACCTGGACCTTTTGTAATACAACAAGCTTTTAAATCTTCTTTTTTTCGATTGGCTTTCTTGAATAAATTATCAATCGTCACTAAAATAAACTCCGATTGTTGACGTGGACATTCCATTTCAATTGAGTCTACTAATTCATTATTTTCAATCAACGCACACGTTAAGTAGCGATGACTAGTATCCATACATAGTGTCAACATGTTTAAACTCCTCTAGTAATTGTTCGTATTGATGTCCTTTAGCTTCAAAAGTAATAGTACGATTAATTTCATCGTCATCGGTTTCAATTGTTATCGCTAAATAAGAATCACCAACAAGTTCTTGAATAAATTCAGACCATTCAATAATACATAAACCATCCGATAAAATACATTCTTCTAACCCTATATCTTGATGTAAGTTTTCTAAACGATAAGCATCAATATGAAATAAATCTAAACGACCATGATAAACCTTTAAGATAGTAAAAGTAGGACTACTTACAGTCTTAGTAATACCAAGCCCTTTAGCGATACCTTGAGCCATTGTTGTCTTACCACTACCTAAGTTGCCCTTCATTGTAAAAACCATTCCAGGACGAGCTAAAGACCCTAAAATACGACCGATTTCTTTTGTATCGCTAGCACTCTTCGATTTTAATTGCATAGAACCTCCGTTTTCCTAAAATCAAAAAAAGGATATCGTAGAGATATCCTAAGGAATTGGCAACGAGCTTGTTTCAC
>CAZTII010000004.1:0-53533 GCA_964613305.1 uncultured Erysipelotrichaceae bacterium | reverse complement strand
CAGGCCCTTACAGGGCGTTACATACCACTTGTTCTACAAGTGGTTATGATTTTTTTCTGAATTGTTGAAAAAATTGAAGAAAGTTTTCTTAAATACACTCGTGTTATTAAAACAATGATGAATACTAAGCTTGATAAAACAACAAGTAAAAATCTAAATACTTCTTTAAGTTCATTTGTATAATAAATATTATTCAGTTGTACCGAAAAAATAGAGTCACTATTATTTAATTCAGCTAACAAAAAATTACTTGAATAATTATTATAAAAATCAATCGATACATCCGCATCTTTTCTAAATTGCGAATTAATAATATCACTAATGCCATTATCAATCTGATAGCCTACTACAAAATAACCACATCGATATGTTTCATCTGATCGCATTAAAGGTGTTACCACTACAACATAATGCTTTTTCTCATACGTCAACAATAACTTCATCGTATCTCGTTGCTCGTAATTGTATTTCATCGTTAAGTAGCCACTAATAAGCTCTTTCATCCCAGCATCATCAATTCCTGACATTCCACTATAATTATGTTTTATATCTTTAAAATAAACAAAATCAATTAAATACACATCATTGTTTACTAAATAATCCGTTGCATTATCTTTAATCCATTGTTCATCTTTTCGATGAGTGGCATCAACCATTGCATCCCATTTAGAATATGACATCGCAAGTGATACTAAACGATCGCTTGTTGAGTCAATATAAATAGTAATTGATTGATTAATTTCTGCCTGCAAGCGTTGCGCATTTTTATGTGCTTTATCATCCAAATATAACGTCGCTCCAACCATTAAGACAGTCATCGCTAATAAGACAACAACCGCTAAAAATAAAGCTAATTGTTGAAATAATTTCCATTTTCTTAGTCGTTTAATCATAGTATTCTCCAATGTAATTACTATACCATATTCTTAAATTTCATTGAATCTTTTTTCTAACAATAGTATACTAGTCAAGAAACGGAGGTATTAAACAATGAAACCATTCACCACTAAAAAAATTGCACTTGTCGCAATGATGGCTACCTTAGTCTTTGTCGCGTCGGTAGTTTTACAAATACAGATTCCAACCGTGTTAGGAAACACTCGACTTCATATGGGAAATGTATTATGCTTACTTTCTGGTTTGCTTCTAGGACCAACTCTTGGTGGTTTAGCTGCTGGAACCGGCTCCATGTTATACGACTTAACAAATCCCCTTTATTTTTCTTCAGCGCCTACAACTTTTCTCTTTAAATTTTTTATGGCATGGATTTGTGGTCGCATCGCTCAGCGTAGCTTATCGAAAAAGAACATCGTTTTTGCTTCACTTGTTGGCGCATTCTCATATGTTGCGCTTTACTTAATTAAATCATTTATATCTCAACTTGTTATTTATCAAATGCCACTCAATACAATATTCATTATGCTTCTTCAAAAAGGAAGTGTTTCTTTAGTAAACGCTGTTATTTCTGTAATCGTTGTTGTTCCATTATCTAGTGCTTTATTACCATTATTTAAAAATTTAGATTAATCACCAAAAGGATTAAGTAGCTTTTCTTTACAAGATGTTTTACGTTGTTTACGTGAAACGATTTCTATTCCACGATGAAACGAGTCAATTTCCCCTAAAAGGACAATTGACTTTTTTGCACGTGTCACCCCAGTATAAAGTAAGCGACGTTCCAACATCGATTGATAATCACTGACTACGGGCATAATAACAATCGGATATTCTGAACCTTGACTTTTGTGGATTGAAATACAATAAGCGTGACTAATATGCATGATCGTATCACTGGTATATTCAACAAAATTATCATCAAATTGCACAATAAAACGAAAACGACGATCGATTGTTTCTTCAGGATATTGTATTTCTACTAAAACACCGATATCCCCGTTAAACACATTATCATCAGGTTGATTTTTTAATTGTAAAATTTTATCGTTCTCACGATAAGTAAAAGCCCCTACACGCCATTGACGAAGTGTTTCCTTAGGGGGATTTAGTATTTGTTGTAAAAAGCTATTTAAACGATGTATTCCTGCAATTCCTTGATACATCGGCGCTATAACTTGGATATCTTGCATGGAATATCCTTTGGAAATTGCTTGTTGAACAACACTAGTCACTAAGCGACACACTTCTTCTTTTGGACAAGGAAAAAACTTAACATCTTCCAAGTATTTATTAAAATCAACCGTTCCTAATTGAATATCTTGCGCAAAATCAATAATATAAGAACCTTCTTTTTGTCTAAAAATTTGTTTTAATCGAAAGACTGGAAATAGTTCACAGTCGATTAAATCTTTTAACATTGTTCCCGGTGCTACTGAAGGTAACTGATTTTCATCACCTAAAATAATTAATTTACTCATGGCACTAGATGCATCCAATAATCGATAAAACAAATGCGTATCAACCATGGAAAACTCATCAATAATACAACAAGTAATATCTAATGGATCGTCATGATTTTTCGCAAACGTATTATTTTCTAAATTCCATTTTAATAAACTATGTATCGTATAACTTTCTGTATCAGTTAACTCTGACAATCGTTTCGCAGCTCGACCAGTTGGTGCAACACAAGCAATTGAAATAGAACTGTAAAAGCGTTTAAACAACGTTAAAACCGCTTTTATAATGGTAGTTTTACCTGTTCCTGGTCCACCAGTAATAATAACTAATGGACTATTAAAACAAGCAATAATCGCATCAATTTGTTCTTGATCATAGGTAATGGAATAATCAAATTGAAGTGAAGCAATTGCTGCTTGTAACATTTCTAAAGATGGTGGTTTTAATTCATTAAATGGAAACATCGCTAAAAAGCGCGCTATATTTTCTTCCGCAACATATTGAATCATCGGATAAATACGATTATCCTCTACCTTTAATCGTCGTTGTTTTGTAACACTTGCAAGATGAACATCAAATTGAGTCATAGATATTTCCTCTTGTAATTGTTCTTTTTCAAGATACGTATCACCGCTACTAAAACATAACGAAGATACTTTATGCACTAATGTGGCTTCTTGACGAAATGGATGAACCATACTAAAACCTAAACGACTTCCTAAATGATCAATCGCTGAAAAACTTAGTGATTCATCATCTTTTAACGCTTGGTATGGATTTTCAGTGATAACATCTATTATTTTATTAGAGTACAACGCATACAAACGTTGTATTAAATAAAAAGGAACTTCATGCTTCGTTAAAAACAATTGCACTTTATTAAAACCAATTTCTTTACTTTTAAGTCCTGACACAATCGATTCTTTTCTTTTTAACGTCATTTTTTCTACGGAATCTAATATATTTGCATCTTCTGTAATTAATTCAATACAATTTTCACCAAGGGTATCAACAATTGCTTCCGCAATTTTAGTACCAATACCAACAAAATCAGGACCCGATAAATATCGCACTAATAAATCACGTTCTTTGGGAATAATTTCTTCTGCTTCAATGACTTTAAATTGAAATCCATACTTAGGATGATCATCATACTCACCAGTTAAACAATATTCCTTTTGTTTATCCAATATTGGCAAATTACCAGTGATGGTAATCACTTTATCATTACAAGCAAATTTATACACAGAAAAAGAGGTGCTTTCAGAGCGAAATACTAGATGACGAATACTTCCAATAATTTTCTCGCTCATAAGACCTCCTTATTTATTTCTTTGTTTTAATAATTTTTCGTATAAATTATCGTCTTGTTGCCAAATATCATCAATGACACCACCACCTAAGACAACATTTCCATCATAAAATACCGCTTCTTGACCATATGTTACAGCACTTATTCCTTGTGGATAATAACAATCAATCACATTGTTGTCTAAGATATGAATTGTTACTGGATGATCTTGTTGACGATAGCGAAATTTACACGTACATTGAATTGTTTCTCTTGTATCATCACTTAACCAATTCACATCGATCACTTTGCATCGATGACTTATAAGCCAAGAAGTATCTTCTCCTTTAGCACAATACAATTCATTTGTTTCAATATTTTTGCCGACAACAAACCAAGGACCATCACCACCGATATTCAATCCTTTACGTTGTCCTATTGTATAATACAAAACTCCTTCGTGTTTTCCTAAAAAACGATGAGAGTCAATATCAATCATATTTCCTTCCTTCGCCGGTAAATAATTTTGTAAAAACTGTTTAAAGTTTCGTTCACCAATAAAACAAATACCAGTAGAATCTTTTTTGGTTGCGATGGATAACTTTAATGTACTTGCAATACTACGAACATCTTTCTTTTCAAGAACACCTAATGGAAACAATGTCGATTGAAGTGCTTCTTGACTAATTTGACACAAAAAATACGTTTGGTCTTTATTTGTATCTTTAGCTCGCATTAAATAACTATGATGTGGTTGATGATCAACCGAAGCATAATGTCCAGTCGCAATATAATCAAAACCTTGTTTTTTAGCATAATGATAAAAACTATCAAATTTAATGTATTTATTACACAATATATCTGGATTTGGTGTTCTACCAGCATGATATTCTTGTAAAAATGCGCTGAATACATAATCCCAATATTCTTTAATAAAATCAACGCGTTGAATTGGCAAATCTAACGCTTTTGCAACAGCGACTGCATCATGATAATCTTTTTCTTGAGGACATTCATCATCAAGTATTGTTGGATTCCCTAAGATATCTTGATTTGCATAAGCATCCCAATTACGCATAAAAACACAAGTTACATCGTAACCTGCTTCTTTCAGTAAATACGCTGCTACTGCCGAGTCAACACCACCCGACAACCCCAAACATACCTTCACTATTTATCTCCCTCACGAAGTCCGCCACAAACTGCATAATTAGGGCAATTAGCATTACAGTTAGCAACTTTAATCTTACGTAATTCTGATGGAACAAACACACTGATTTCTTCATCATCATATCCTACTTGAAGCGTTTTCTCATTTAAAATAATCGGTCTTTTTAAAACCGATGGATTATCTTGAATGAATTTAATCAATTCATTGATTGACATCGAATCAACATCAATTTTACTTTCTTGCATTATTTTAGAGCGTTTAGAAATTAAATCATCAGTTCCATTTTCACTTTTTTGTAACAACAATTTAATCTCATTCTCATCGAGCAACGTAGTAAAAATATTTTTTTCAATAAAAGGCAATTGATGATCTTTAAGCCATCCTTTTACTTTACGACATGAAGCACACCCTGGTGACGTATAAATTACTATCATAACAGCACCTCCTAGTATATTATACAAATTTTATTAGCTTCAAGCAATCTCAATATACAAACAAAAAGTACATAAATAACTATTTTCTTTAAAATTAGTGTTATAATATTTTAGATAACATCATTTTACCAAGAAAGGATATTACTTATGAAAAGAATGTTAAGTGGGATTAAACCCAGTGGTCAACTTACTCTAGGTAACTATATCGGTGCGCTTAGAAATTTCGTTCGTTATCAAGACGACTACGAAATGATTATCTTTGTTGCGAACCTTCATTGCATTACCGTTCCGCAAGATCCAATTGAATTACGTAAAAACTTAAAAGATGCCATTACCCTTTATCTGGCATGTGGACTAGACCCAAATCAATCCACCATTTTCTTGCAGTCCGATGTTCTTGAACACGCTCAATTAGGATTTATCCTTGCCTGTTCAACATACATGGGTGAATTGAATCGAATGACTCAATTCAAAGATAAAGTCGCAAAAGGCGAAAGTAATTTATCCGCTGGATTATATACGTATCCTGCCTTAATGGCTGCGGATATTTTGATTTATGATGCTGATTATGTTCCGGTTGGTGAAGATCAAAAACAACACGTAGAACTTGCTAGAGACGTTGCCAATCGCTTTAATAATCGTTTTGGTGATACCTTTACTGTTGCTGAACCACTAGTTCCTCAAGTAGGTGCACGCATTATGTCATTAAGTGACCCTAGTAAAAAAATGAGTAAATCGGATGTAAGTGATAAAGGTTGTATTTACTTACTTGATAGTGAAAAAGTAATTAGAAAAAAAATTATGGCAGCTGTCACTGATGATAAAGCAACCATCAATTTTGATCCAATCAATCAACCTGGTATTTCTAATTTACTTCAAATTCATTCTAGTTTAAGCGGTGTTTCCATCAATGACTTAGTTGAAAAATTTAAAGGTGTTGGCTATGGAACATTTAAAAAAGAAGTTGCTGATATCGTATGTGCTGAACTTGGTCAAATACAACAAAAATACAATGAAATTATTAATTCAACGACAATCGATGACGTCCTTGCTTCTGGTGCTGCCAAAGCTCGAGTGCTCGCTAGTAAAAAATTAGATGATGTTCAAAGAAAAATAGGTATCGAAATTCGATAACCTATTTTTTTTAATGACTAAGCACTTGCTCCATAATAACATACTGTCTTTTTAAGACATGAATCTTATCTAAAAAATTACGACATCGATCGTATTGTTTTTTTACAATACGATAAGAACAATCAATAACAAACTCAACACCATTATTGAATATAATTTTCGATTGATGTTCATTCACTTTACTAATATGTGCGACTCGTCGATAATTAATCAACATACAATCCATTGCTGAAAGCGACTTTGTCGGAAAGTAACACACATATTCAATTCTTTCATTCACCAAAACACATGCTTTCGAACGAACATTTAACATCGAATAATAACATTGAATTCGTCCATCTAGCGTTGATCCATGTTGCAAACACCATTGTTTGAGTAACAACGTTAACGACGTTGTTACTGTTGAAGGGGACCCTTGATAATCTATCAAGATGGTATCACTACTATGGGGGTCGATTTTTATCAGTAAATAATCTACTCTCACACCACTATCTCCTTTATCACTAACAATAGTATACATGAAATAATGCATAATGTTCAAAACTTCCATTTTCTGGAAATCCTACCCTATAAATTTTCAGTTAGCGAAATTTTTCAATAAAAAAACTGTGAATTTCACAGTTATTTACAGCTACATCCTTCATCACTACAAGTACAATCATCGCCACAGCCACAATCATCACCGCAACCACAATCATCGATAACACCACAATCTTCACCACAATCGCCACAACTTCCACTGCAACAACCTTGTGTTTGTTGTTCGTATACTAATGTGTCAATTACTAAACATTCGATTTCAACTTTTGCCCCTTTAGGTAAAGCTGCTACTTGAACAGTAGAACGAGCTGGATATGGTTCACTAAAGAATGTTGCGTATACTTCATTCATTCCATCAAACTCTTTTAAATCTTGCATAAATACAGTTGTTTTAACAACATGACGCATTTCTAAATTCATTTCAGCTAATAAAGCCTCTACATTGCTTAATGCTTGTTTTGTTTGTTCAGCAATAGTTTCACCCATTGTACCAGTAGTAACATCTACTGGAAGTTGTCCTGAGACGTACACAAAATCACCTAATTTTACGGCTGGTGAATAAGGACCAATTGCCTTTGGAGCATTTTTTGACGTAATGCATTGATTAAACATAGTTTTTTCTCCTTTTATAAGTATTGTTCTACTTTACTGTCATCCTCTGAGTCTACATTTTGATAATAATCATCTTCTAATTTTCTCATAGCGATAGCATGATGTTTGAGAAAAATTGAATATGCCACAAAACACCCAATTAAAATAATTCCTACAAGAACTGTGAGTGATAAAAAGTCGTTAATGTTTTCTAGCATAGCAATCACCTCTTGCGATATTATAACAGTTCAACTCGTTATTTTAAAGGAATTTGCATTAATTCTACGATTAAATAATAGAAACATTATTAAAGGTATTCTTATTTAATACTTTAACCTCGGTATATCCAACTTCTTTTAATAATTGAATGCACTCATCAAATTTATAGGCTAAACCGTCTTTATTGTGGGCGTCCGCATTTATCATGACATCAATACCTAATTTTTTAGCTTCCACTAAAATGAAACGACTTGGATAAGGAGTTGTTGTATATCCGCGATATATTCCTCCAGTATTTAATTCAATAATGCAGTTACTTGAAGCAATAACTTGTAACACATCTAAAACACAATCTTTATACCATTGTTCCTCTTCATCAAAATAGCGATTACCATCATTAAACTTACGGATTAAATCCAAATGAGCAATTACTTGTGGTTTTTGCGTTAACACCATATTTTTTACATTGTTATAGTATAATTTTATAAATTTTTCAATACTTCCAATACATTGAATGGCTTCGAAAAACTTATCACTACTTTCATCTACACTAAAATATGTTCCATCGTAAAACACATAATGTACCCCACCAATACGATATTCAAACACACCATCGCAATCAATATTGGAATAATAATCCGCTTCAATACCACAATATACTTGTAGTTGATCATGATATTTCTTTTTTAAGGCATACACTTCATCACAATACGCTTTTGTATCTTTCAAACAATAACTCCTGTCGAAAAAAGTTTCACTATGACCTGAAAAGCCTAGGCTAACAAATCCTAGGCGTATTGCTTCAATAACCATTTCTTCAAGAGTATTTTTTCCATCACAATGGGTGGAATGAGTATGAATATTCGATAGTATCATACAATTTTTAAACAATTCCTTTTTTCTACACTCATATACACTTCTTCTCCTAATTTGAACAATTTAAAGGAGCGATACAGTTCATCCACTTGTAATCGTACTCCATTTACCGCTATAGTATAGCGAAGAATGTTTCCGTTGACAATAAACTCTTTAATAATTGCTTTAGTAACAATCAAGCCTTCTTTCGCTTCAATAGGCTTTGATGATAATTCAATTACTTCTGGTCGTATCGCAATACTATGTTGTACATCCATTGAAGAAATTAATTTAAAATCATGTTCATCAAGAACATTATAATGACCAATAAAATTCGCAACAAATGTTGTTTTTGGCTCAACATACAGTTTTTCCGGACGATCTGATTGTTCAATAACACCTTTATTCATAACATGAATCATATCGCTCATCAACATTGCCTCATCTTGGTCATGGGTAACAAAAATAGTTGTAATATTTAATTCTTTTTGAATACGACGGATTTCTACTTGAAGTGACTTTCTAAGTAAAGCATCAATAGCGCTTAATGGCTCATCCAACAGTAATACTTTAGGATCAGTAACTAATGCACGAGCTAAAGCAACACGTTGTTTTTGACCACCGGATAACTCATTTGGATAACTTTTTTCTTTTCCTTTCAAATCAACTATTTCAATCATCTTATTCACCTTTTCTTCAATAAGTTTATTATCTACTTTTTTCATTTTTAAACCAAAGGCAATATTTTGATAAACATTCATCGTTGGAAATAAACTATAATGTTGAAATACCATTCCGACATTTCTTTTTTTAACTTCTAATTTACTAACTTCTTCACCAGCTATATAAATTTCTCCACCTTGGATTTGTTCAAATCCAGCTAAACTTCTAAGAAGCGTACTTTTACCACAACCAGAAGGTCCAAGTAATGTTACTAAACTTCCCTCTTCAATGGATAAATTAAGATTATCAACTACCGTATTATCACCATATTTTTTAGTGATGTTTCTAAATTCAATATAAGCCATCTTATTCCTCACTCTTTTTCTTTGTACCACCTAGTACAACACTAGATAATGTTACCATCACCATAAACATTAACACTGAAATAACACTTGATGCTTGTCCAGATTGAGCCATTAGTTTTCTTAAATAAATAGAGATTGTTTCATAATGGCTTCCAGCTAGAATATTTACGAGTACATAATCAGAGAAAACCATTCCCATCGAAAGTAAAAAACTAACAACTATTCCATTTTTCATACTAGGAATAATAATTGTAATGTATGCATAAAATTTACTTGCCCCTAGTACTTCAGCTGCTTCTAGTAATACTTTCATATTGATAGTATTCATTGTATTTTTTATTCCTTGATACATATAAGGCATTATAACGATACAATACGCTGAAACTAACAAGACAAAACGATTGGATAAAATCGAATTACCACCGATATAAATTCCTAATAAACTAACTGCTAAGATTACTCCTTGAATGGCATACGGTATAGTTACTAAGACATTTAAGTATTTTTCATATGCTTTAAATTTCATTTCCATCGCATATAATCCAAGCAACAACACAACTAACATAATTGTCGTTGGAATAAATGACAAAACTATGGTTCGAAGTAATGCCGCTACAATGCGTTTATTCATTAAAACGGAAACATAATAACTTAAAGTAAATCCTCTTGGAATGATTGTTGTAAAATCATCAAACAAGGAATACAACAGTAACATCAGTGCTGGTAATAGTAAAACAAAGGAAAGAATGATGACAATACTTTTTGAAAAATAATTTTTACGTTCCATTTTATTCTCCCCTTTTCATCATTTTACTAATTAAGTTTGTTGAAAAAGTAATAATTCCCATCAACATCATCAATACCAATGATAAGGCACTTCCCATCTCTTGACGCTGAACGATATCGCCAACAAACATCATCGAAATACGAATTGGAAGTAGCGCATAATTTCTACCAATCAGTGCATGTGCGGTCGCATATGCAGCTATCGAATTAGCAAATAAGACACTAAATGTTCCCATAATACTAGGCAATAAAATAGGAATCGCTATGTATCGCCAAAAATTAAACGTTGATGTATGTAATAATTCTGCTGCTTCACGATATTCTTTTTTAATTGATGTAAAAGAAGGATATAGCAATAGGGTTGCTAAAGGTATTTGAAAATAAATATAGGTTAATAACATTCCTGATGTCGAATATAAATTAAAATTTGCTAAATAATCAACACCAAATTTCTTGCCAACTAATACAAAGAAACCAGTATTTCCTAATAAAATCATAAAACTAAATGCGAGTGGAACCCCAGCAAAATTGGATGTCATATTAAGTATTTTAAGGAACGTTGTTTTCCATTTACCTTGTAAATTATGTAAACTACTAGCACCAAATAAAGCAATAGCGATACCAATAATAGACGATTTAATCGATAAGCCAATACTATTAGAAATTGACATCGCATAAAACTTATTCGCAAATATTTCCTTAAAATTATACAAACCGATAAGTCCTGTTTCTTCTTGAATAAAGCTTTTAACGATCATGGAAATTAATGGTATTATTTCGACAAATACCAACAGTAGTAACAACGGCAATAATAGTAATAAGTAAAACAATGTATCTCTTTTTCTTGTCAAAACATTCACCTCAATCTATAAATTGTTAAGACAGCCGTTTGGCTGTCTTAACTAGTACTATTACTGTTTAATTTCTACTAAAACTTGTTCTTGCCATAGTTGGCCAACTTTTTTAGCACTTGCAGCCCATGCTTCAAAGTTTTGAATTGGACGAGCTTTTACGTATTGTTCATCAGGAATCATAATCTTCTTAACATCTTCTGGTAAATTTACATTACGGATAGGTTTTGCATAACCTCTCGCTAAATTGATTTGTCCTTCATCACTTAAGATGTATTCTCTTGCTAAAGCAGCAGCATGAGGATGTGGAGCATATTTATTAATAACTGTTGTATAACCACTTTGAATACTACCATCTAAAGGAATTGTAACAGTAAATGTTAAATTAGGATTGCTTGCTTCAATTTTATTTTTATAGTTTAAAGCGTTAAAATCCCACATAACCGCAACATCAATTTCACCTTTTTCAAGACGTGCTAAACTATTAGCACCTAAATCAATTCTTCCTTGTTTTGCTAATTCTTTAAATAAGTCGATACCAGGTTGAAGATTTTCTTCACTACCACCATTAGCAATCGAAGCTGATAATACAGCGATTTGTGATTGTGTACCCGCATTTACATCACCAAGAGATACTTTATAGTCACCTTTTAATAAATCAGCAAATGATGTTGGAGCTTGTTTTACTGTGTTGTTGTTTGTAATAAATGACATCGTACCATAGTAAGCAATAATCCAATTACCATCTTTATCTTTTGCCCAATCAGGAATTTCATTCCAATAAGACGTTTTATATGGAATAGTTAAGTTTTTAGTTACCGCAACTGGTCCAAATGATTGCCCAACATCTCCAATGTCTTTCGTTGGCGCATCTTTTTCTGCTTCAAATAACGCTAATTCTTCCGCAGAACTCATATCAACATCACTATGAGCTAAACCATACTTCTCGTTAAGTTGTTTCCAAGTATCGCCCCAATTTGCCCATGTATCTGGCATACCAACTGAATCAACTCTTCCTTCTTCTTTTGCTTTTGCAATAATGTCATCTAACTTCATTGCATTTAAATCAAGTTCAGTTTTCACTTCTGTTTTAGCTTTGTCGTCTGTTTTTGTTTCTGTACAACCTGCCATGGTAACAAGCAAGGCCAACGATAATCCAAGCATCAAATTCTTTTTGATATTCATAGTTTTTCCTCTTTCGTCAGTTTTTTTCTAACAAGGGGATTATATCAATCAATTGTTAAAACCATGTAATCAACAAGTATAATATACATAAAAAAATAACTGAAATTTATCAGTTATTGAATAGAACATTCTTTCATCGCTTCGCTTTTTTCAATTTGTAACAACTTACATAACAACGATGTAATTTCTTTTTGGTCGATGATTTCATCAACACAATCTTTCTTGTCAATTTTATCCGAAAAAATATACAATGGAGTCAAACTTTCTACATCGTTTCGCATATTATGGAAATGATGTTCATTCATACCATGGTCAGATGTTACAACAATTTGATACCCTTTCGATAACCATAGAGGAATAACTGTTGATAAAATGACATCCACTTTTACTGCTTGACGTAATAATTCAGTGCTTCTTCCACCATATTGATGACCAATATCATCAATATTCATTGAGTGTACCAATAAAAAATCAGGATTGTACGTATTCACTAAATAATTTCCATCCGCAAAACAATGAGTATCTGGATAACTATCTTCATAATAATAAATACCATGATTAATAGGAGTAGTGCTATTTAAAATAATTCGATCATTAATTTTATCAAAAGGTGACTTACAGTATAGTTCACACACCCAATAATACGCTGAAGCTGCGGTAACTAAATTATTTTCTTGTGCTAAATGAAAAATACTTTTTTCTTTACTTAAACGATTCACCATATTATTAACAATACCACTTTCAATTGGTTTTACACCAGTTAATAATACTTCATACAATGGCCTTGACATCGCCGGTAATTCTGTTTTTACACTATAGCGAGCACATTGTTTATTTTCTACCATATGTTCCATAAATCCAAGTGTTTTATATGCTACCTCACAACTTAATCCATCTAATACAATCATGATTACTTTATTCATAAGATACCTCTTTTCGACTACATAATACTATAAAACCATTAAAAAAAGTTGGATTTAACCATCATTTAACATAGTTAATCATCCAACCAATTTTCACCTTTTAAACATTCCACATCGCTTAATCCTTCGTAGTTAAGTTGTCTTAATACTTCATACACACAGATGGCGACACAATTCGATAGATTTAAGGAACGTGCTGTTTTTACCATTGGTAAACGAATACAACGCTCTTGATGCTCGCGTAATATTTCTTTTGGAATTCCAGTACTTTCTTTACCAAAAATCAAATAAATATCTTCTTTAACCTCATTATACTTAAATTCATCAGGATGATGTTTACCATAACGGGTGACATAATAAAAGGAACCATTATTTTTTTCTACAAATTCTTGCCAACAAGAATATCGTTGAATAGCACAACAATAACGATAATCTAAAGCTGCTCGTTTACATTGTTTTTCATCCATCGTAAAACCTAATGGTTCGATGAGATGGAGTGTCGTATTGGTTGCCATGCATGTACGAATAATATTTCCAGTATTTTGAGGAATTTCGGGTTGGTATAAACAAACATGTATCATCTTAAAACCTCCTAATTATCATATATAAAATAAGACTAAGACTACTTGTTATAAGAAAGATGGAAATAAAAAATGAAAATGGAAAATACGTAGTAAGTATATAGTGTGATGGATCAAAAATATAATTAGTTTTAAACAAAAGTTGATGAAAGTTTATCCATGCTTGTTCTTTATCGATAAAAATAATCATAAATATACTTAGTAACATCCATTGTGCTTGTTGTATTCCTTGTTTAAACGATAAAAAACTCATTGTTTCTTTTTTAACAGTGAATAAAAGAAATATCGTGATAAATACAACAATCCATATAAAATAAATAAACACTTGTTTTACTTCAATAAGATGACTTATTTCTTCTTGGGTAAAGTATTGTATTGAATGATTGTCTTTTAAAGATAATAACCATAGTGTAACATCATAACTTTGATGATTATTATAGATTAAAGGATTAACAATAGTAAGTATCAACGATAATAGTGGCACGTAGAAACCTGTTATGACTCCTAGTATTTTATTGTTCATTTAAATAGCGTAGTAGTTGTTGACACGCTTTACCACGATGGGAAATTTTATTTTTTTCTTCTTCACTTATTTCAGCTAATGTACATCCTAATGAATCAACATAGAAAATCGGATCATAGCCAAAACCACGAATCCCTTGACTTACTGAAGCAATTTCACCTTCAATTGTATCAAAAAAAACTTTTTCTTTACCGTCTTCATGCACATATGCAATAGCACAAGCAAATCGACAAGCACGATTTTTTTCATTTTTCATTCGGTCTAAAATAATAGCGTTTTTTTCTGAATATGGAGTTTCATGTCCTAAAAAGCGTGCACTATATATCCCTGGTTGACCACCAAAGGCATCAATTTCAATGCCTGAATCATCCGCAATACAACTAACATGAAATTTCTTTGCCACTTCTCTTGCTTTAATCAATGCATTTTCTTGAAAGGTTGTCCCTGTTTCATCAATTTCTTCCATCGGTTCTAAATCTTTTAACCCTTTTACACAATATCCTAATGGTTCAAGCATCGTACGGTATTCATGTAATTTATGATCATTCGTTGTGGCAATAATGCATTCTTTCATCATATAATTCCCCTTCTACTGTAAAATAATAACATCGTGCTGTTGGCTGATAAATCCAACATTGATAAATCATTGTATTATCGATAAATCCTTTTTCAATTCTAGAATAATGATAACAATCTAGTTCACTAAGTCCAAGTGTATTCATCGCAACTTCATATATTTTTGTTCTAATTTCTTTACTAATTACTGTATTAAACAACGGTTTTGGACGAAGTTTAAAACATTTCATATAATCCATTAAACACATTGCTTCAATGATACTATCATCATAAGAAGTGTTCTCTTGAATACTTTCAAACAAATAAGTAAAATACGTTGTTACTTGCATTGCTTCTGTGCTTTCTTTACAACGTTTGCCTAGAGAATACAAAAGATCAAATCCATTAACTCCTTGTTGTAGTAAATAATCAATCGTATTTTTGGCACGTTTATTATTATACATCTTTTCACACGCATAATACACGCATTCTATATCTTGTATTTCTTGATTTGTAAGCCATCGTGTACTCTGTATTGTATATGGTGCTTTATCATCAAACACTAAATCATACAACGCAGCTTCATTGCGTAATCGTGTTCCTTTTAACCCTTTTAAAATGCCTACTTGTATTTCATCACTTCCTAGTGAAAGTAGCGTATTAAATGAAATTTTAAAACTTGCCATATCTTCATATGGAAGACCAGCAATTAAATCTGTATGCAAAATACATCCATGATCGACCATTAACTTTATTTTATTCTTTAATCGTTCAATATTCGTATAACGGCGTACTGCTTTTAAACTTTTTTCGTTAAATGATTGAACCCCTACTTCAAAACGAAACATTCCTTTTGGCGCATCAATAAAGCGCTGTAATAAAGCTTCATCAACAATATCAATCATTATTTCAAACTGATAATTTTTATCGTGTTTAAGCGATAAAATAATCTGTAATATCTCTAAGGAACGTTTACTATCGGCATTAAATGTTCGATCTAAAAATTTGACTTGTTTACATGTTACTTCATCCAGTTTCTTTAACACTTTTTCAATATAATCCAAGCTAAAATAGCGAACTTGATTATCTAGTGATGATAAACAATAACTACATTGAAACGGACAACCTCGTCCAGTTTCAATGTACATGTATTTTGATGATTGTGATTCTTTATCCATTTCTAAAAAATAAGGTATTTCTAATGTTTCTAAATAAGCGATGTCAACCTTTGCACTAATACCATACGGTTTTTCTTTATTAACAAAACTTTCATTACTACTATCACCATTAACAACTTGCCAAAAGACGCGTTCTCCTTCACCTAAGACAATACCTTCAATCGGTAAATTTAACCAATCATCATAGTCATACGTTACTTCAGGACCACCTACTAATAAACGAATCGATGGATTTAATTGATGAAGTCGTTGAATAAGAATGGTTGTTTCTTTCGCATTCCAAATATATACTGAAAAAGCAATAACATCCGCATTTTCTTGAGACAATTGTTGGGCAACATCTTCTAGATTATCACGGATAACAAACTCCTTAATGTGGACATCATGTTGTTTATCACGAGCAACATAAAGCCAACGAAGAGCTACATTAGGATGAATATACTTTGCGTTTAGAGTTGTTAAGACTACTTTCATGGCTTTTTCCTTCCGTTTAAATTTTTCTTAATAATAGTAACACATTTTAAACGATTGAGTACAACTAACAACAAAATTAAGGTATACTATAAGATAATCTAAGGAGATTTTTTTATGAATAAACGAAATTGTTCTCTTTTTATCATTAGCTATTTTGTAAGCAATATCATGTCTGGTTTACTATATGATACATACATTAATTATCTTCAAGAAGTATCCATTTCGGTGGCAACATCGTTTTGGGCATTTTACGGTTATGCAACATTGCTTAGCGCCGTTATCATGTTGTTAGTGCCATATATTGGCTATAAGAAACTATTGTTGTTGTGCAATAGTTTAACCTCTATAGCATTACTAATGACCATTTTCTTTTCCTCGCAATGGATTTATTTAATCGCGACCCTAATCGCTTTAACTGGAGTTCAACTTCACTATAGTTTATTAGCACCGTTTATTTCAATTTACACAACGAAAGATGATAAAATCGATTGGTACACAAAAGCCTGGTATATTGGCTATATCGGCTATTTCTTAGCGACGTATTTAGGTGGTTTAGTAACAGTAAAATTATTCTCCATCATTGGTAAAATAGATTATTCTCAAGCAAAACAATTAACTGCATTTGTTGATACCCTTTCTTCTATTGAAAGAACTTGGTACATAAGCGCTCATCAGAAAACGTTATTAATCGTAGGTATTCTTGGTATTGTATCCGCAATTCCTTTACTCTTGTTAAAAGAAAATAAAAATGACTATCAACAAGAAAATAATCGCTTTAATCTTTCTATTTATCGTCAATTAATAAATAAAGATGCCCTTATTTATTTAGCGTATTGGGCTCTTATTAGCTTTGGTATGGGATTATTTACTTCGTATATCACCGTTTTTTTAAATCGCAACTTACACATCGATAAAGCTACTTCTTCTCTTTTAGTTTCTTTATCATATTTAGCCATTACCATCTTTATGTTGTTTACACCAATCATCGTAAAAAAGATTGGCCAAGTTGCCACTTTAGGTACCGTCTTTGTCTTTTCCATTCCTTTTATGATACTTATCGCTGAAGCAAATCGATTTAGCAACTATAAAATAATGATTGTTGGCGTTGCTTTATTTATGCGCGCTGGTTTAGCCAACTTAGGTAGTCCAGTCGATAGTAGCCTTTCCATGGATTTAGTTCCAACAACTCTTCGTCCTGCATACGCTTCCTTAATTAGTTTTGTTTCTAGTATTGCCTCCATTATTAGTGGTCATTTTACGGGTTCCTTTTTGTTTAAAAATCAAGAAGGATATCGTCATGCATACTACATTGCGGCCATCATTTATTTAGTTGCGGCCATCATTTTAATCGTTGGTTTATGGAAATACAATACAATTGAAAAAAGTGATTGTGACAGTGAATTAAAAGGGTTATAATAGCATTTAAAAGGAGATAGAAATGAAAAATATTTTAACAAAACTTGGCTTAGGAGAAAAGATGTCTAAGCACTTTGTAGCGATTTTAATCGTTGCAGCTGGGGGAGCGATTATTTACGGTTTACCGTACTTTCGCTATGATTATTACGATGTTTATTTAGCAACATACAATCTGACAAACACACAAATGGGTGTTTTTGGAAGTGTACTTGGAATCTTTGGTATGATTTCTTATTTATTTGGAGGAGTTGTCGCTGACAAATTCTCGATACGACTTATTTTAACATTTTCACTAATCGGTACTGGTTTAGGTGGACTTGTTCATTTATTACCACTTAACTTTACCGCTTTAGTTGCTTTATACGCATTTTGGGGAGTATCATCATTATTTGCTTTCTGGCCAGCATGTATTAAAGCTGTTCGTATTTTATCAGGAAGTGAAGATCAAGGAAAAGCCTTCGGTTTCTTTGAAGGAGGACGTGGCGTTGCCGCTGCTGTAATGGCTCCTCTTGCTGTTTTAGCATTTAGATTTGGCGTTTCAACAATGAACGATGAAGTTAGAGGAATGCGTTATGTTATTATCTTCTATTCAGTATTAACAATTCTAACGGGAATTTTTGTATTCTTAACAACAAAAGATGAAAAAGTAGAAGAAAGTGAAAAAATTTCATGGAAAGGCATTGGTAAAGTACTTAAAATGCCTGCAGTATGGATTATTGGTATTGTAACTTTCTGTAATTATATTTTTACCTTATCACTTTATTATTTTACACCATACGCTACAAGCTTACTTGGTGCTACGGTAACATTTGGTGCTACACTTGCTGCCTTTAAACGTTGGCTTTCACCAATCTCTAATATTGGTGGTGGTTACTTAGCTGATAAAATGGGAACTGGAAACTTATTATTTGTATCATTTATCGTGATGGCTGTAGGTACTGGTGCTATTTTAGCCCTACCATTACAAGCTTCTTCGGTTGTATTATTTACTGTTTTATTTTTAGTTATTTACTTCTTTTTCAATGTTAACTATGCACTTACTTGGGCGATGATGGATGAAGGAAGAATTCCAGAAGAATACTCTGGAACAGCAGCAGGTATTATTTCTACTGTAGGTTATTTACCAGAAATCTTCTTATCTATCTTAGCAGGTATGTTAATTGATGGCTATCCAGGAGTTAAAGGGTATCAATATTTCTTTGGTTTCTTAATCGTTATGATGATTGTAGGTTGTGTTGCTGTACTAGTTTGGAAGCAATTCTTAAAAAAACAAGCATAAGCCATGGGTTACGATCAAACTTCAGCTACTTATAGCTACAATGACTGTATTTTTGAACAAGTATTTGTAGAAACACCTGTGGATAGTGATCATGATGGATACAATGATTTAGTGTCTGTCTACATTCGCCGACCAAAAACCCCACATCCAATACCTGTTATTTATGTAGCCAATCCATACATGCATTTATGCAATGAAGATTGGTACACTCTTTATGATGTTGATGGTGATTTTAAAGAAAGTAGCACTATTCCCTTAAAAGAAAAAGAATATACGAGTGGTATATCAAGAGAAACAAAAGGTTTTTCAACCGAAAATATCGTTGACGAAATACCTTTAGATTGTATTACTGATTGGTACAGTTATTTTAATTGTAGAGGATATGCGACTGTTTTTTGTGGTGGACTTGGAACGAAAGGTTCACAAGGCTATACTCTTACCGGTAGTAGTGCTGAAACACAAGCATTTAAAGCAGTCATCGATTGGCTAAATGGTCGATGCAAAGCATTTACCGACAAAGAAAATAACATAGAAATTAAAGCAACATGGTGTAGTGGTAATGTTGCGATGACCGGTAAGTCCTACTTAGCAACCATGGCCATTGCTATTGCGATGACTGGCGTTGAAGGTCTTAAAACGATTATTCCTGAAGCCGGAATTAGTAATTGGTACGACTATTATCGTTATAATGGATTGTGTGTCCCTGCCGTTGGTTGGCAAGGCGATGATATTGATATTTTAGCAAAATATTGTTTTAGTAGAACACTAGAAGATACTTTCGATAAAACAATTTTAGAAGAATATTTTAAAGAAATAGAAGAGATGCATTTGTTAAGTGATCGTGATTCAGGTAACTACAATGATTTCTGGCATTCTAGAAATTATCTTGATTCCATCAATAAAATGACATGTTCAGCCTATATTGTCTGTGGTTTACAAGACTTTAATGTTAAATCATCCCACTGTTATGATTTATATAAAGCGATGAAAACCAATGATTTACATGTTCACATATGGTTACATCAAGGAGACCATATTTATGTTCATGATCATCAAAGTGACTTTACTAAGAACATGCATCAGTGGCTAGATTATTATTTATATGGTATTGGTACTATTAGTAGTTCGGTTATTACCGTTCAAGATAATATTGATCAATTAAAGTACCATCACTATCCTAGTTTCCCATTAAATAAACCACAAATAATACCATTAAATAGTGGAACATATTGTGATACAACGGATTATGAACAATGGTTACATCGATTGATACAGAATGATAACACCTTCTCTATCAAAACAATCATTGATATGACGGATGATTTCCATATAAGTGGCCCTCTTTGTTTAACCGCATCAATTTCTAGTAGTAGTAACTACGGTTTAATGAGTGCAATGGTTGTTGACTTAGGAGAAGATAATCGCATTTCAACGTCATTGGAAGTCGTTGAAAACGACTATTTCAAATGGGGTACTAATAGTCCTACAAGTGATTTAGTGCAGTTTAAAAGCGAAGTAACGCCTTATAAAATCATTAGTAGAGGTTGGCTCAACTTACAAAATAGAAATAGTAATTCGATAAAAGAAGACCTTGTACCACATCAATTTTATAACGTTTCCTTTGATTTATTACCAACTGATTATCGTATAAAAAAAGGAAATAAATTAGCAATTATTATCTATGGTGTCGATTATGATTGTACCATTCGTTTAAAAACACCGATTAGTTATCAACTACAATCCGCATCCATCAAACTTCATACCATTTAATTAAAAAAGCTGAATTAATCCTTTAATAAGGATGATTCAGCTTTTACTATCCTTTCATCATACACTGCTATTTTATACTCTAATCGCTTCAATATTTCCATTTCTTTATCAATCTTTTCTTTTAATACTTGATGTTGTTTCATCAATATTTCTTTACGCTGAAGGATGGTTTCATCCCCTTCTTTAAATAAATTAAAATAGGTCATTAAAGACTCAATCGAAAGTCCTGATTTTCTCATACATAAGATAAAATATAATCGATTTTCATCTTCTTGAGAATATACTCGATGCCCTGAACTATTTTTAGTGATTGGATCTAATAAACCAATTCGTTCATAATATCGAAGTGTATCGATAGAAACATCGTATTTTTTACTGATTTCACCAATTGAACTCATCGTATTCTCCGTTTCTATCATTATGATATAACCTAGAGTTAACTAGAGGTCAAGGATTTAAGCGAATGTTAATAAATGTTGATGTAATGCTCCTATTAAATTAGCATCGTTACAGAACTGACAACCAACAACCAATGGTCTAGGCATCGGGAAGCGAACAGCATCATAAATCTTATTTAAATTTTCTTGAATGAGTTGAAGTAGTAATGGTTGAACACTAATGCCGCCACCAATCGCTACTTTATCACAATCAAACAATAAATGTAAATTATAAATTTGAACTGCTATTTCTAATGTAAATTGATTAATTGCTTCATATACCAAATCATCGTCATTGGCCATGTCAAATATTTCTTCACCAGTATATTTTTCTGATGTTTGACAATGTTCTTGTACTCGTTGTAATAAACCTCGACTACCATTACGGAAAGCCCACATCCATTGATGAGAAAAAGGATGTTGTACATTTGTATTCATAAAAGAAAATTCCCCAGCTAAAAAATGTTTTCCATAATGAATAGCACCATCTTTAATTAAACAACCACCAATTCCCGTTCCTAATATAATAACAGCTCCATCTTTTACATCTTGTAAGCTACCAAAACCTAATTCTGCATGTGCAGCACATTTGGCGTCATTACCAATAGTTATATTAATCGGACAACGTTCCTTCAATAAATCAATCATATTTATATTATTAATATATCGTAAAGCACCACCAGTGTAACAAAATCCAGTATGTGGATCTAGTATACCTGGCATAGAAATAGCCATTCCCTTTATACAATGAGCGTATGTATCATATATAGTACCAATTGTATTAATAAAATTTTCTAATGAATCCATTGGTGTTGGAATACTATGTTTTTCTGTGATGGTTGATTGTTCATCAAGCAAAGCATATTTTATCGCACTTCCACCAATATCAATGACTAAATAAGTGTTCATATTATCCTCCCTTTTTAACGATTAATATATTATTATTTTATCATATATCAAATCATATTAAAATACAAAAAAAAGACAATTGTCTTTTTGGCTGGGGTGGAAAGGATCGAACTTTCGTATGGTAGATTCAGAGTCTACAGCCTTACCGCTTGGCTACACCCCAAAAAATCTAAATTAAGTATATCATTATTTTTTACATTGGTATATTTTTTATTGTGAAATTAAAATAAGTTAAAATACGGTACAAATCCGTAACTAATAAAATAATTGTTTCATCATTACGACATGGATGGATGGCGATATGTTGTTGTTTAGTTAATGATTCATCAAATAAAACAGTAATATAATTATTTTCTAAGGTTAAATAACAAGGTGATAAATTTCCTTTTTCACACTGTAATATTTCCTCTGCATTAACAAATGATAATTTCTTACATCCAAGGTATTGTTGTAGTTGTTTCATATCGACTTTTTTAAAACCTGAGACAATACAATAGAAAATTTCTTTTTTTTCATTTTTTAATAAGATGTTTTTACAATACAATAATTTATTTTCTAAAGCTTCTACATCAGCCATTGTATACAATGGCTGATGATAGTTATGTTCATACTGAATATTTAGCTGTAAACACGCTTGTGACCATGATTTATTCATATCTAGCTTCTACTAACAATTCTTTAACATACGTTGGTAAAGCGAAGGAAGCTGTGTGTAAATCAGCATTGTAGTATTTAGTATACAACCCTAAATTATTCCATTCTTCACTATTTAAATGTTTAATTGGATCAATGGTTTTACTTGCAAAGCCAAACAACCAATGTCCTGATGGATACGTTGGTAAATGAGCTTGATATACTCGGGCAATTGGAAAAGTATCATACAAGCGACGATGAACACGTTTCATGTTTTTTGCGTAAGATGCATAATATGGTGATTCATGTTGATTAATTAAAATACCATTTTCTTTTAAGGCTTTATAACAATTTCCATAAAATTCTTTTGTAAATAAACCTTCTCCTGGTCCAAATGGACTAGTACTATCAACAATAATAACATCATACAATTGTACTTTATTGCGGATAAAACGTAATCCATCTTCATAGTGTGTTGTAATTCTTGAGTCTTGAAAACCAATCATCGTTGATGGAAAGAATTTACTACAAACACGAACGACCGCTGGATCTATTTCTACAACATCAATTGTTTCAATACATTGATATCGTCCTAGTTCACGTAACGTTCCCCCATCACCTGCACCAATAACCAATATATTTTTAGCATCTGGACGAAGAGCCATCGCTGGATGAGTAATCATTTCATGGTAAATAAATTCATCTTTTTCACTTATCATAATATAGCCATCTAAAGTTAAAAAATTAGCAAAATCTTGGCTATGAAAAACATCAATTTGTTGAAACTCAGTCACTTCATGATGTAAATGTTCATCGACACGAATCGAGAACTTTACATTTTCGGTGTGCATTTCTGAATACCACAATTCCATTTATTCTACCACTTGTATAAAGTTCATTTCCTCATCTTGAGTACCTGTCATTATACATCCTTTCTCTTTCGCATAGGCAACATAATCGACAATTTTTGATGTAATAATTTCTCCTGGAGATACAATTGGAATTCCTGGAGGGTATGCCATCATAAATTCACCACTTATACAATCAATCGAATCTTTTAAAGCAACACGTTTCTTTTTAGCGTAAAATGCTTTTTGTGGTGACATCGCCACAATTGGATCAATGTATTCATAATTTAACATATCTTTACAACATTGTTGATAACGACGTTTAATTTCACATAAAGAACTAATAAAGCGTTCTAAATCGGTTTTTCGATCTCCTAAGGAAACGATTGCTAAAACATTACTAATATCACCAAATTCAATTTGAATATCATACTCATCATGTAAAATATCGTAAATTTCAATACCAGCTAATCCTATTTTTTGGGTATGAACCGATAATTTAGTACGATCAAAATCAAAGAAATCTTTTCCATTGCATTTTTCTTTAGAAAATGCATAATATCCACCAATTTCATTAATTTCATTTCTAGCATACTCAACCATATTTAAAACACGCTGAAATGTTTTTTCTCCTTCAAAATATAATTCTTTACGAGCGATATCAAGAGAAGACATCAATATATAACTAGCACTTGTTGTTTGCGTAATATTGATTGTTTGTCGTATTAGTGAAGGATCTAGTGATTTATTGACAAGTAATAAACTACTTTGCGTTAAAGAACCACCTGTTTTATGCGTACTGACACTTGCCATATCGGCGCCTGCTTTCATCGCATTAATCGGTAAATCTTTACCAAAATACAAATGAGTTCCATGGGCTTCATCCGCTAAAACAAGCATATTGTGACTGTGTGCTAACTCTACAATTCCTTTTAAATCACTACATATTCCATAATATGTTGGATTATTGACAAACACCGCCTTAGCATCAGGATTATTTTTAATCGCTTTTTCGACATTCGCTATATCCATTCCAAGAGATATACCTAACTCATAATCAACCCCAGGATTGACATATACGGGAATACCACCACATAAAATAAGCGCATTAATAGCACTTTTATGGACATTACGTGGCATAATAATTTTCTCACCTGGTTTTATCGATGACCAAATCATTGCTTGTACTGCTTGAGTTGTACCATTGCACATAAAAAATGCAGCGTGAGCACCAAATGCTTCCGCAGCTAATTCTTCTGCTTCTTTAATTGCACCACTTGGATGAATTAAACTATCTAAAAATTTACATGTATTATAATCCATTGAAATTAGCTTTTCACCAAAAGCTAATCCTTGAACTTTACTAGATTTCCCTTGTTTATGCCCAGGTACATCGAACGAAACAATCCTTTTTTCTTTTACTTTCAATAATGATTCATAAATAGGTGTTCTTTCTTGATGATGCATACATTTCCTTTCCAAATCGCTCTTCTTGCATAAAAAAACAATTATTCAACCTCAATAATTGTACCTGGAAAGATGTCAGATACTGATTATATAAGCCTAAGCTTGTTTCTATATTAATCATAGCAATCAATCATCTTACTATTCCTCATTACTTTACAACAACTATAGGTGAAATACAAGAGAAAAAAACATGGATTTACTTTCCTTATAAACAATTTGTTAAAATGATTAGACCATTGAAAATATACCTACTTTCATGTACAATGTAATGGTTAAAGAGGACTGAATATGACAAAAATAAGAACTAGATTTGCACCTAGCCCTACGGGTTACATGCATATAGGAAATTTAAGAACAGCTTTATATGAATACTTGGTAGCCAAAAAAGATGATGGTGTTTTTATGTTACGTATTGAAGATACTGACCAAGGACGCCTTGTTGAAGGTGCTACTGACATTATTTATGAAACACTTGCTCAATGTGGTTTACACCACGATGAAGGACCAGATGTTGGTGGTGAATATGGACCATACGTTCAATCAGAACGAATGAAAACAGGTATTTATAAACAATACGCTGAACAATTAGTACAACTTGGTGGTGCTCATGTTTGTTTCTGCCAAGAAAGCGATATTCAAGAACAACGAGAACTAGCAAGTGCACGAAATGAATCATTCTTGTATAAAGATCCATGTAAACATTTAAGCGAAGAAGAAATTAAACGTCGCATTGATGCGAATGAAAAATACGTTATTCGTCAAAATATTCCTAGTGAAGGAACTACATCATTCACTGATGAAGTATATGGTGTTATCACGGTGGAAAATAGTACGCTAGATGAAAGTATTTTAATGAAATCAGATGGTTTCCCTACGTATAATTTCGCTAATATTATTGATGATCACACCATGAATATTACTCATGTTATTCGTGGTAATGAATACATTTCTTCCACGCCAAAATACAATTTAGTGTATGAATCATTTGGCTGGGATATTCCTATTTATGTACACTGTCCACCAGTAATGAAAGATGAGTTTAATAAGTTATCTAAACGAAATGGCGATGCTTCATTCCAAGATTTAGTCGCAAAAGGATATTTACCAGAAGCAATCATCAACTACATCGCTTTATTAGGTTGGGCTCCAGAAACAGAACAAGAAATATTTTCTCTTGATGAACTAAAACAAGCATTTAATGTTCATCGTATTGGAACTTCTGGTGCAATTTTCGATATTGCAAAACTTACATGGATGAATGGTGTATACTTACGCAATAAAAATGACGATGATTATTTAGCTTTAATTACTCCTTATTTAGAAAAATTTGTATCCTCAAACTATGATTTTCGCTTAATTAGTAAAATATTACAACCAAGAATTAATACACTTGCTGAAATTGAAGAAGCAGTTGATTTCTTTGATCATTATCCTGCATTTGATTTAGAATTTTACGTCAATAAAAAAATGAAAACAACAGTTGATATCGCCTTTACTTCTCTTACTAAAGCTGTAGAAGTTCTAAAAGAAGTATCCGAATGGAATCATGAAACACTTCATGATGCACTGATGAGTGTTGTTGAACAATTAGGTATTAAAAATGGTCAATGTTTATTCCCTGTACGAATTGCGATTACCGGAAAACAATTTACTCCTGGAGGAGCAATTGAAATTGCGGAAATTTTAGGCAAAGAAGAAACACTACGTCGTTTAACAGTCGCTATTGAAGCTTTCAATCGTTAAAAAAACATCATTTTATATGATGTTTTTTTTATAACTTCAACATTTTCTTATATTTTTCTTCATTAAACCCTATAACTGCTTCATTGTCACTTAACAAAATAGGTCGTTTTACTAACATTCCATCTTGCGCTAAATAATGTAGTTGTTGTTCAGTAGTCATTGTTTTAACCAACTCTTTTAAATTACGTTGTTTATACAAAATACCATTTGTATTAAATAGTTTTAAACTGTTTTCTTTACTTTTATTTAGAATATCAACTAATTCATCATATGTTGGATTATCAACTGTTATTTCTCTAAAAACTACATCAACACCATTCTCTACTAACCAACGATGAGCTTTAATGCATGTACTACATTTTTTGTATCCGATTAAAATCATACTTTTCCCTCACTTTAAAAATAATTGTATCACACTATTACAAAGAATATATCCTTCATCACTACATCGACAGTGATTTTTTTCATTAATAAGCCACCCTTTTGTAAGTCCTTTTTTAATTTCATCACTAAATACTTCATCAAAGTGACAATTAAATTTTTGATAAAATAAATTTTTATCAAGACCTTTTTTCAAACGTAGCGACATCATCACCATTTCAAACATTTCATCATCCTTTGATAACTTTATTTTTTCTTCAATAAATTGATGATTAAAATAATGATTAAATGTTTTTGCACATTCATAGCGACAATGATCCTCTTTACCACTAGAACCCATGGAAAGACCAATAAAATCATCATAATTCCAATAATGACTGTTATGAATAGACTCATACCCTTCTTTAGCAAAATTACTAATTTCATAGTGCTGATAACCGTGTTTCGTTAAATAAGATACTATCATGTCATACATATCAGCTTCTATTTCTTCATCCAATGCTTGTATTTTCTTTTTACCAAAAACACTGTTTTCTTCAATAGTCAAAGAATAAATGGAAATATGAGGAATATCACATTCAATAAAGAAGGATAGTGTGTCTTGCACATCTTGAATCGTTTGTGTTGGTAATGAATACATCGCATCACATGAAATATTACTGATTCCTACTTCACGTGCCATCGTAATGCATTGTACTACATCCTTTTTACTATGGTTACGATTAGTTAACTTTAATAACGAGTTATTTGTTGTTTGAACACCAATACTTAAACGATTAACACCGTGTACTTTAAAACATTCTAGTTTTTCTTTTGTAAGTGATTCTGGATTACATTCAATGGTAAATTCTACACAGTCACTGATATGACGATCACAATAAGAAAGTAAGCGATGAAGTTGGTCGACACTTAAACAACTTGGTGTCCCTCCACCAATATAAAGAGTGTGAAAACTTTTGTTCTCACACCGCTGTTTTATTTCTTCACCAATCGTTAATAGCCATTGTTCTATTGTATCTTTTTTACTAACAAAACGTAAAAAATCACAATATGAACAAATACTATTACAAAATGGAACATGGATATAACAAGCTATTTTATTCATGGTTGAAACTAATTTTCATCCATACTTAATACTGCCATGAATGCTTCTTGTGGTATTTCTACCGAACCAACTGCTTTCATTCGTTTTTTACCTTCTTTTTGCTTCTCTAACAATTTCTTTTTACGAGTAATATCTCCACCATAACACTTTGCTAAAACGTTTTTACGCAATGATTTAATGTTTGTTCTAGCGATGACTTTACCACCGATTGCGGCTTGAATAGGAATTTCAAATTGTTGTTTTGGAATTAAATCTTTGAGTTTTACGGTAATCGCATTACCACGACCATACGCAAAATCACGATGAACGATGACACTTAACGCATCGACAACTTCACCATTTAATAAAATATCCATTTTTACTAATTTCCCTACTTGATAGCCAATGAGTTCATAATCAAACGATGCATAGCCTTTTGTAGCTGATTTTAATTTATCAAAGAAATCGAAAATAATTTCACCTAATGGTAATTCATATTCTAATTGATTTCTTCCATCATCAATAAAATGCATGTTTTTATAAATTCCTCGTTTTTGTTGACAAAGTTCCATTACAGGACCAATATATTCATTTGGAACCATAATTTGCGCTTTTACATACGGTTCTTCAATTCGATCTAACTTTTGTGCTTCAGGCATATGAGCTGGATTATCAACAGGAATCATGTCACCATTTGTTAAATAACAATGATAAATAACACTTGGTGCGGTCGCAATTAAATTAATGTTGTATTCACGTTCTAAGCGTTCTTGAACAACATCCATATGTAACAACCCTAAAAAGCCACAACGAAAGCCAAATCCTAATGCTTGCGATGTTTCTGCTTCATAGCGTAACGAAGAATCATTTAATTGTAATTTTTCTAACGCTTCACGTAAATCGTTGTATTTATCCGAATCCGTTGGATATAATCCACAATATACCATTGGATTCATCGTGCGATAACCGTGTAATGGTTCAAGGGCAGGACGTGAAACGTTGGTAATTGTATCACCAACGTGAACATCTTTAATCGATTTAATCGAAGCTGCAACCCACCCTACTTCACCAGCTTGTAGTTGTTGTTTTTTAATTTCTTTAGGACTACGAATACCAACTTCCGTCACTTCATATTGAGCACCTGTAGCCATAAAGCGAATTTTATCACCAACATTAATGGTACCATCGACTACTCGTACCGTTACAATAACACCACGATACGCTTCATAAATCGAATCAAACACTAATGCTTTTAAAGGACTATTTAAATCACCTGATGGTGGTGGTACTAATTTCACAATACTTTCTAATACTTGATCAATGTTTAAACCACTCTTTGCGGAAATAAGAGGTGCTTCACTACAGTCTAAACCAATCACTTGTTCGATTTCATCAATGACACGATCAGGATCAGCACTCGGTAAATCAATCTTATTAATTACCGGAATAATTTCTAAATTATTATCCATCGCTAAATATACATTCGCTAGTGTTTGTGCTTCAATTCCTTGAGCTGCATCCACTACTAAAATAGCTCCTTCACAAGCTGCTAAAGAGCGTGATACTTCATATGTGAAGTCAACATGCCCTGGAGTATCGATTAAGTGAAAAACATATTCTTCCCCATCTTGAGCGATGTATTTTAATTGTACCGCATTGAGTTTTATCGTAATGCCACGTTCTCTTTCTAAATCAAGAGAATCTAATAGTTGCGATTGCATTTCTCGCGATGCGACGGAATGAGTACTTTCTAATATACGATCGGCAAGTGTTGATTTGCCATGATCGATATGAGCAATAATTGAAAAATTACGTATTTTTTTCTGGTCCATGTGTTTACCTCCAAAAAGTCTGCTTAGTCATTATAACAAATAATATTAATAAACTAAAGAAAAACAACTTAATTATTCACTTAGAAGAGATGAAGAATATTTATCTATTAAATAATCAATATAATATGATACATTAAATGGCTCTTTACATGCTTTTTCAATGATTTCTAAAGGTAAATATAATGCACCATCATGATGAATATGATTTTTTAACCATTCATGAATTACTTCCATTTGATTGTTTTCTAATGCTTGTTCAACTACAATCTCTTTCTTCATGGAAACAAGTAATTGAGCACCATAACTACTACCTAAAGCGTAGGCGGGAAAATAGCCAAATTCTCCTTCTGACCAATGAATATCTTGTAAAATACCTTCGTTTGGATTTGTAACTTCAATACCTAAATATTCTTTTATTAGTCGATTGAATGTATCTTCTAACTCATCAATACTAATCGTTCCATTAAACAATCCCTTTTCACATTCATAACGAATTAAAATATGCAATGGATACGTTAATTCATCAGCTTCTAGGCGGATGGATTGATGTTTTACTTGATTGATAGCTTTCATAAAATCATCTAAGGATATATCGTTTAATTGATTGGAAAACATATTTTGTAAATAAGGATAATTATTTTTCCAAAAGGATTTGTTTTTACCTAAATAATTTTCATAAAAACGGGATTGTGATTCATGAATACCACTAGTAATACTTCGATGAATAATACTTCCTTCGTACTCATCGCCAATTTGATGTTCCACTGTTGCATGACCGATTTCATGAATTAAGGCAAATATAGCTGATGTAACATCACTTTCATCGTAACGAACTGTAATACGGGTATCATTTTTTGAAAATCCTGAAGAAAAAGGATGAACACTTTGTGATAAGTAACCCCATGATGGATTAAATTGTAAATAGGAAGCAATTTTTTCCATGATCATTTTTTGTTGTTCAATTGGGTATACTCCTTCTAAAGACGGATATTGAATATTTTTTTCTCTAAGTTTTTTTACTAATGGAACGATATGAGTTTTTATTTTTTCAAAAAATTTATCATAAAATTCCATCGAACTACCTTCTTCATAGTCAGCAAGTAAACTATCATATGGTAATAAACCATCATTTCTTAATGAAACCAAGTGTTTTGTTTGTTCAATCACTTCTTTTAAATGTGGTTTAAAAATACTATAATCATTGTTCTCTTTTGCTTTTTTCCAAGCTTCACTACTATTTCGACAACATTCAACATAAGTAATATATTCTTCTTTACTTACGGCTTTTAATTGATTAATTTCTTTTAGTGTTAATTGTAGTTTACGTTGTTCAACCATTGATTGCGGCTTACTTAATAGCGATTGAATACAAGCAATAATTTCATCACTTGTTATAAAAGATAAATATTCTCCTTTTAATACAGCGATTTTTTCATTACGATAACTAGAACCATCTCTTGGTGCAATTGTTTCATCATCGTATGATAGGGTTGCAAAAGCTAAATTATAAGCAGCAATAACTTGTTGATAGTTTTCCCACATTTGAATTTCATTCATACATTTCTCCTTAAGAAAAGGTATCCGAAGATACCTATTTTACCTCAATAATTTTCATCATGTTTGCTGAACCTTCTCCTGTAGGATAGCCAGCTGTAATGATAATTAATTGTCCAGGTTTAATACCATATGCTTTAGCAATTGTACATGCTAAATCGTCATCGTTTGTTAATTCATTTTGAATATCAGATAAGATTGGTGTTACTCCCCAATATGTTTGAAGTTTTCTTTGTGTACTTGCAGTAAAAGTAACAGCTAAAATAGGAACACAAGGTCTAAACTTAGAAATACGACGAGCTGTTGTTCCACCTTGAGTAAAGGCTACAACTGCACCAACATTTTCTAATGTTAATGTAGCATCACTTACCGCAATACCGATTGCATCTTGAATTGTGTTTTTACTAGAACGTTTTGAAATATCTAAGCGTTCACGGTAAGGTATAATTTTTTCTACAGCTTCACAAATCGTAGCCATCATTGCTACTGATTCAACTGGATATTCTCCCGCTGCACTTTCAGCTGATAACATAACTGCATCACTACCATCAAGAACTGCATTGGCAACATCCCCTGCTTCAGCACGTGTAGGACGTGGATTGTTTGTCATTGAGTCTAACATATGAGTTGCCGTAATTACTGGTTTACCAAAAATATTTGCTTTTTTAATGATTTGTTTTTGGTAAATTGGAACAAATTGAGTTTGTACTTCAACACCTAAATCACCACGAGCAACCATTACTCCATCAGCAACTTCTAATATTTCTTCTAAGTTATCGAAACCTTCTTGGTTTTCAATCTTAGCGATAATATTGATTTTAGGTTTTCCTTCTTCTTCTAAAATACGACGAATCGCAAGAACATCTTCAGCACGACGTACAAAAGAAGCAGCAATATAATCAACATCATTTTGACAACCAAAACGAATATCAGCGTCATCTTTATCAGAAATAAATGGCATACTTAAATGAACACCTGGAACATTACATCCTTTACGGTTTTTAATTGGTCCAGTAACTTCAACTTGACACAATAATTCCGTTTTATTGTTTTCAAGGATTGTTAATTTCATTTTTCCATCATCAATTAATATAATATTTCCAGCAACAACGTCATCAAATAATTCTGGACATTGAATATGGAAGCGATCATGATTTCCTAAAACAACTTCTTTAACAACTTTTACTTTATCGCCTCTTGTGAATTGACAGAATCCATTTTCAAATTCACCACAACGAATTTCAGGTCCTTTTGTGTCAAGTAAAATCGCTAAGTTAATACCGATGCGATCACTTACTGCACGAACCATATCCATTCTTTTTTTATGACCTTCATGAGATTCATGTGAGAAGTTTAATCTTACAATGTTCATCCCATTATTTGCCAATTTTTCAATCATTTCTGGTGTGTCGCTAGCTGGTCCGATTGTACAAACAATCTTTGTTTTTCTTCCTATCATAGTTTCTCCTTATATTAATCGATCAAATAATCGATATAAATGCTTACGCGATGCTCTAGGTCTATTTAATGCTTCATCTATCGGCATTGATACAATTTCGTTATTGATAATACCTACACAATGACCCCCTAAATCATTCATTAAACAATCTACTGCTTTTTCACCTAATCGAGACGCTAAGGCACGATCAAATGGTGTTGGACTTCCTCCTCGTTGAATATGTCCAAGTACTGTTGCTCTTCCTGAAAAACCTGTGTTTAGTGAAACTTTTCGTGCTAATCCATCCGCATCCGTGATTTTCTCTGAGATAATCACAATCGCATGGCTCTTATGCACTGCACTGTCTAAATAACGTAGTTTTTCAAGCACATCTAATTCATCATATCCGGTTTCTGGTGTAACAACTACCTCTGCTCCACAAGAAATTGCGGTATAAATTGCAAGGTCACCACAATGATTTCCCATTACCTCAACGATTGAACATCGATGATGAGAACTTGATGTATCACGCAACTTATCTACTGCCTCTACACATGTATTCAAGGCTGTATCAAAACCAATTGTAAAGTCTGTTCCAGGAATATCATTATCAATTGTACCAGGGATACCAATACAATTAATGCCTAGTTGAGTTAAAGCTTGTGCACCACGATAACTTCCATCTCCACCAATAACGACAAGAGCATCAATACCATGTGATTTTAGCATGTCAACTGCTTGAGTTTGTAAAGAAATATCTTTAAATTCTCTAAGTCTTGCCGAACCAAGTTTTGTACCACCACGGTCTAGAATATCCGAAACACTTTTCTTCGTAAATTGTTCGAAATTTCCTTCTATTAGACCTCTATATCCATCACGTATTCCTACTACATCAATACCATTAGCAAGTGCAACACGTGTAACCGATCGAATAGCTGCATTCATTCCAGGGGCATCTCCACCAGACGTTAATATTCCTATTTTTCGTACCATTTTCCATTCTCCTCACTTCCACGCCATTATACCATTTTTAAGGGCAACAGTATAGTATTTTACTCACTTTTGTGCGTTTCTGAGGTCTTTTCCGATAAATTGATAAGGTATTGCTAAATTCTCAATTCTTGCCATCAATCGTACCGCTTTCAGTTCTTCTTCCCCTGCTTTTGATGTTTTAAAATGTGATTTTAAACTAACAAAATCTTCATTGGAAGTAAACCACGTAATTTTCTTTTCTTCCATACGATAATTTAATATTGGAAAGAGCACTTCATCACGAAACCAAGGCGAACAACTTTCCGCGCCAATATCATCAAAAACGACAAATTCAGCCTTTTTTAACACTTCTAATTGTTCATCAAAACTACGTCGTTCTTCCATCGCTTTTTTCATTCTTCTAACCCATTCAGGTACATGAACAAACGCAACTTTTTTCCCTTTTTTGGCAAAATTGTTACAAACACAAGCCGCAATATAACTTTTTCCTACCCCAACATTGCCGTATAAATAAAAGCCAGGATAGCTTATTTCTTGTATCCAAGTTAAAATTTTATTGATAACTTCTACTTGTCCTTTATACATAATTGTGATATTTTCAATGTCTAACATTTGTTGAGAAGACGATAAATCACATTGTAAATAATTACGTAAATGACCAGTTTCTTTTTCTTTATCAATGGTACACTGACAAGCAGTTAATTGCCATTGTAATAAATTATGTTCATAGTTTAAATCCATGTAGCTTCCAATCGCATCCTCTTCTCTAACACGATACCCTCGACACTTCAAACACATATTTTTCTGTTTTAACCATAACTCAAAACGATAAGGAAAAGTTTCTACGATACTTGTAGGATAATTATGTTCTTTTAAAAATTCAATAATTACTTGATTTTTAAGTAATTGTGATACTAGTTGTCTTCTTTCTTCACTATCTTGAATACCACCATCAAACTGAACTAATTTCATACGACTTGTCCTTTCAATTTTTCAAGTAACTGTAAATCATCATCACTTATCGGCTCAAAGTTTTCTACTTCGCCACTCTTCATTTTTTCATAATATTCAGGTAACACTTTTTTAGTAGTAACTTTCGTATTCCCTTTAATCATTAAAAGTGCCATTTCTTTCGTTTCAACACCATTTCTACTCCATGATGCCGCTGTTTTTTCCATAAATTCTTTTGGTAGTAAATTATTGCATTGTTGTAGTGTGTATTCAATTAATACATTGACTACTTCATAATTCAACTTCATATCAACTACAAGTGATTCTAATAAACGAACATCGCTATCAACCACTTTAACTCCTTGTTGAATACGTTGTAAAAACTTAATTGGCGATTCTTTGTATTTATCACTAGGGGCTACATCACTTACATCAATTTTACTGCGTTTCATCAGTTGAATAAAACGTTCTTTTGAAAAAGTTTTAGTTTTTAAATCAATGGAATCACCAATATTTCTTCGAACTTGACTCATTGGTAGTCCCGTTAACGTTGCATATTCATCAATAACCGCTAAACTTTCTTGTGTACGGGCGGTGATTGGAAAAACCGTATCGGTTGTTATCGCAAACAATTCATCAAAATTAAAGGTATATTTTTTGTGATGATACACAATTTCTTGTTGTTTTATTTTTGTAAATTCGATTTCTTTTTCTTCATTCCAAGATTGAATTTTTTGAATATCAAATTTTTGTGAAACATGTTGATAGTTATCTAAGGAACAAACATCATAATACATCGAAGAAATCATCTTTTCGATGTCGTTACGAGAAAAGATACTTAACAACAAGCGTCCATATAAATCATGACTAGCAAAGTCGCTCATCGTTAGTGGCACATTAAGTTGATAAATATAATTAATTGACACACCTTCATTTCGTTCATACGTTTGAATTAAATTAAATTGTTCACATTTTTTTCTATTTTTTTCTATTTCATCAATTTTTTGTTGTGTTAATAAACATAATTGTTGATGAGATCTTTTTTCAATGGCTTCACGTACATCATTTAACAATGTTAAATAGAGACAAACAGCACTACTTCCTATTAAGGGTTGATAAAAATTCATCAATGATTGATGATGTGCACTCGTTAATTCAATTTTTTTATTAATTTGATACGTATGTTTCGCTAATAACTCCAAGGTATCACCACATTTCTATTACTTTATCGATTTGACAATACAATTCATCCATCGAACCATTATTATACAACATAATCGCATGTTTATTATCAACCCTTTTTACCGCCGCAATACGTAGTCTTGCTTCCTCTACGGTATACTTTCGATATTCCATTAATCGTTGACAACGAATCATTTCATCACTTTCTACCCACAATACAACATCAAAATAACTATCCCATTTCACTTGATACAACAAAGGCACTTCAGCGATAAATAATGATACTTCTTCACTCGCTTGAAGCATTTTTTTTAATAGTAATGGATGAATAATTTGTTCTAACGTCACTTTTTGTTGTTCATCAGAAAAAATTCTTTGCGCTAATAATACTCGATTTATTTCACCATCCACCACAATATCACGTCCAAAAGAAGCGATGATTTCTTCTTTCGCTTTATTATTTAATATACTATGGCTTTGCTTGTCACAATCCCAAACATCATATCCTTTTTTTCTTAAGTAATTAGAAACAAGCGATTTCCCTGATCCAATATACCCACTAATCGCAACTTTCATATTCTCACCTACCTTTGACAAGTTGGACAATAATACGTCCCTCTACCACCAACTCGACTTTTAATAACATCATGTTGACATGTTTGACACACTTTTAGACCGTGCACCTTACATTGTAGTTGAAACAATCCTGTTACCCCAAGTGATGATGTATAACTACGAATGGTCGTACCACCACATCGTATTGCTTCTTGTAAAATGATACGCGTGCACTCTACAATGTCGTTACATTGTTTTTTCGTTAATGATTTTGCTTTCTTATGTGGTAAAATGCGACAAGCATGACAAATCTCATCCGCATAAATATTACCAATTCCAGCTACAAAGGATTGATCTAATAATACTTGTTTGATCGTTGTATTTTTATTTTTAATAATTTTTTTAACCATTGTTGCATTAAATGCTTCACTCATCGGTTCAGGTCCTAAACCACGAAAGTTTGAAAAATCGCAATCTAACTCAACAATTGCCATTCTACCAAACTTTCTTGTATCATGGTATCGTAATTGAGTACCATTGGATAAAGAAAAAATAACATGAACATGTTTACTGATTGGCTCATTTGGTGATTGAATAAAATATTTACCTTCCATTCGTAAATGACTCCATAAATAACAATCATCCATTTGAAAAATACAATATTTACCACGACGATGAAATTGACGAAAATGTTGATTAAGTAATCTATCTTTAAATTGTGTTTCATCCATATCAATAATGGATGGATATAATATACAAATATCACTAATACATAAATCTTGAATTTGATGTTCTAATGTTCTTACTACAGTTTCAACTTCTGGTAATTCTGGCATATTATTTACAATCGTACCATGATGCACCAACATTGCTTTTAGCTTCTAGTGGCACCTTTAATGACATTGCTTCTGCCATACCATGTTCAACGATTTCTCTCATTATTTCTACTTCCTCTTGAAGAACATCAAAAATCAACTCATCATGCACTTGTAAAATCATTCGTGATTTCACCTTTTTTTCTTCCATAATTTTATCAATATGAACCATCGCTAGTTTTATTAAATCAGCTGCACTTCCTTGAATTGGTGCATTCATCGCTACCCTTTTACCAAATTCACGAATATTGAAGTTTTTACTAGATAATTCTTCAATATACCGACGGCGATTTAAAAGCGTTTTTACATAACCATTTTCTAAGGCAAATTGTACACTTTCATCCATATATTTTTTTATGTTTGGATATTTTGAAAAATATGTTTCTATGTATTGTTGAGCATTGTATCTTGAAATGGATAATTGTTGTGATAATCCATAATCAGATATACCATACACAATACCAAAATTAACTGTTTTTGCTTCACGACGCAATGACGATGTGACTTCTTCTTTACTAACATTAAAAATATCCATTGCTGTTTTAGTATGAATATCAATATTTTCTTTAAAACTTTCAATTAATGTTTCTTCATTTGCCATATGAGCCAACATTCTTAGTTCAATTTGAGAATAATCGGCACTCATTAAAACATGTCCTTTTGATGGAATAAAGGCTTTTCTAATTTCACGGCTTTCTTCATCTTTAATCGATATGTTTTGTAAATTAGGATCAGAACTTGATAATCTTCCTGTTAGTGTAATACATTGATTAAAAATCGTATGGATTTTATGATCAGGATACACATATTTTCTTAATCCTTCAGCATATGTACTATATAATTTAGCAACTTTTCGATATTCTATTAAATCATCAATGATTGGATGACTTCCTTGTAACTCTTCTAAGACTTCAATGGATGTACTACGTTTTTTATTCGCTTTTAACCCTAAACGATCAAATAACACTTCACCTAATTGTTTTGGTGAATTGACATTAAAATCACCAGTATAACTCGTAATTTTCTTTGTCAACAACATCATTTTTTCATAGGTTGTTTTTGAAATTTCTTCTAAAACTTCTTCATCAACACATATACCATATCCTTCCATCTTAAATAAAATGGAAGTAAGAGGCATTTCTAAATCATAAAATAACGATTGATAGTCTGCATTTATTAAAGGAAGTGTTTCCTTAACAATGTTTTTAAGTAATTCCATTTTTTTCGTATAATAAACAATAACATCATCAAATTCACTTACTTTTGGTTTAGTCGCAATTCCATAAATGGCAGTACGATTAAATGATGCATCAACATGATATTTTTCCGCCATTTTTTCAATAGAACTAAGAGAACTATCGCATAAAAAAGCTGCAATTTGACCATCATACACTAAACCATCCATTTGAATATTTTCTTTATTGAAACAATGCAAATTCATTTTATGTTCAAAAGTATATTTTCTATGATGTTTCAACCAATATAAACAATCACTATCTTTCTTTAAATCATCGATAGTTTGATAATAAATAGTTTGATTTTTACTTATAACAACACCTAAACAAGAAGCATCCATTGGATGTTCAAAATTGTAATCACATAAAAAATAAGCATCGTCGACTAACACTTCAGAAGGTATCTTTTTTACTACAACAAAGTCAACCTTGTTATTTTCTTCTTTTTTAGTTAAAAATGGTTGAATCTTTTTCATCATGGAATTCATTTCCAACGATTCATAAAATTTATACAATGATTCATAATTAATATTTAAATAACAATCTTCTATTGGTAAAATGGATGGTACATCCATTTTAATCGTTGATAATTGTTTTGATAACAATGCTAAATCAGCATTTTCTTCTACTTTTTCTTTTAATTTACCTTTTAATTCTGATGAATGTTGAATAATATTTTCAACTGTTTCATATTGTTCTAATAGTTTTAGTGCTGTTTTTTCTCCAACACCAGGAATACCAGGAATGTTATCAGAAGCGTCACCCATCAATCCTTTTAAATCAGTAATTTGATGAGGTTTTAAACCAAATTTTTCCTTTAAACTTGCTTCATCCATTTTTTCCAAATCGCTTAATCCTTTTTTCATTAACCAAACGGATGTGGTATCATCAATACATTGCAATAAATCTTTATCACTGCTTAAGATATTAGTTTCATAGTCACGATATCGTCGTGACATCGTTCCAATAATATCATCCGCTTCAATATTTTCCATTTCAAAACGTTGAATGTTCATACTATCCAAATAATCTCGTACAAGTTGAAATTGTGGTATTAGATCTTCTGGTGTCGCTTTACGACCACCTTTGTAATCACTGTACAAATCATGACGAAACGTTTTCTTCCCATAATCAAACGCTACTAAAACAGCATCAGGTTCAATCATCTCTAATGCTTTATGTAGCATACTAGCAAAACCAAATACCGCATTTGTTACAACACCACTTGTTGTACTCATTATTCTTCCTTGCATCGACGTTGCATAATAAGCACGAAACAACAATGAATTACCATCAATCAATAATAATTTTTTCATAACTTCCCTTCCTTAAAAAAGTGGTTTTCCACTTTTATTCTTTCGTAACCGTTTTAACTTCTTCCGCATCAACAAGAACAGGAATTTCCGTTGCCATCGTTTCCAATACACTTAAGTTCTCATACATCATCGATAAATAATCTTTATTATTAGTAAGTTGACTTTCTGTTAAACTAGAAGCATTGTTTAAATTAACTCGTTTTAATTTTAATTCATCTTGAAGAGTATTAAATAAATCAATCATTTCTTCACTCATATTTGGTTCGTAAACAATATATTTTACATTATCTTGTTTAATTCTATCTTTAATAATTGATAATTGTGCAGCGGTTGGTAATGTTCCATATTTTGACATAATAACCGGATACACTTGAATACCATATGTTTTTTGCCAATTACCAAAACTAGCAGTCATTGAGACAAATTTAATTTCTTTTTTCTCATTAGTAATTCTAGTTGCCATCGCTTGATATTCAGCATCCAAGCGAACCAAATCATTTTCTAATGAATTAAAATTATCATTAAATACTTTTGTTTCTTCAGGAAAATTATCAATACACCAATTACGAATAGTTTTTCCCATACTTAACATCGCAATTGGATCAGTCCATAAATACAAATCACGATCATCGACAAGTGTTTCGGTTAGTTCAATTCCTTTATAGTAAGGTTGTTCAATAAATTGTTCTTGACCATCAGTAATTACTTTAGTGTAGCGTTGAAACTTATAAATCGCATTCAATCGAGATAAATCGACTAAATCAACCTTTGAATTTTTAATATCGACTGCATACATATCTAAATAAGGCTCTACTGTTCCAATATGGAATAATACCGCAGAATTAGCTAAAATATCTCTAAATTCCATTGTCATTGTCGAACGTTGAATAATTTCATTGTTTTGAATACTTACAACTTGAAGTTTATCTGCCACAATACGATTCGCTAAATAACCAACTGGATATGCTGTATATGCAATTTGTGTTTTTCTACTAACACAACCACTTAATGATAGTGATAGTGCACAAACTAAACATGTTTTTATAAATTTTCTCATAGTTTACCTCGCTCTTGTATCATTTTATCATATTTCATGGCAGAGTTCTTATAATTGTTCACTCTTTTTAAAAAAACATTATTTTACTATTTTCCAATAACCTTTTGTATCAGAGCCTACTCTTTCAATAATTCCTTTCTCTTTCATCGATTTTATTTTAACCGAAACAGTTTTTCTACTCACATTTAGCTTTTTAGATAAGGCATTATACGTATACGAAGGATCTTCAATCAATAGCATTAAAACCTCTTTAACTTTCTCAGTCACCTTCTCAGTCACCTCAATAGGTTTCGATTGAATGATACGATTTTCAGGTGCACTAAATTTAATCATACTATCAGAGGGATTAATACTATATTCAGGAGGCGGCAATCCATCTTTTTGACATGCGTTCATTATTTTTTCTATTCCTCTACCCCAACTTTCAATGAATCCAGCTAGATAAAATACATGAGCTATAGTAGGATTAAACGGCTTTGATGCATGTTTAGACATCAAGTTTTCAATCGTCCAGTTTTCTGGCAATTGTCCACAATTCGCAATATATAGCTTATCATTATAAACGCTAATTTGAATAGGTATTCCTAAAGCATAATTAGAGTGGCATAAGGCATTAAGAAGTGCTTCTCTAAGGGCTTCTTCAGGTACAAAATAGCGTTCAATCCGTTTCATTCCATCGTAACTAATTTTCGCCTTCATATATTTCAAATAAACCAATTCAACAATTTTATCAATTTGTTCTAATAAAGAACCATGTATTTCATCATGATAAAGCAAATCCGCATCATTTTCAAAAAAACCAATTTTGGTATATGCACCAAGTTGATATTTTTCCGGTTTTTTAGTGAATAACAACATTGCTGCATTAGTTAGATAACCACCATTGATTAAATGCAACTTTTCCATTAAAACCTCTTTTGGCTCCTCTAATACAGCTAAGTCAATACGTCCTTTTTCAGCAGCTCTTAACTTAAATTTATCTATAATATCATCATCAATGTCTTTCATTGTTAAAATAGGAAAAGGCACGTTGTCCCATGTCACACCTCGTCGTCGCATTATAAATGTTTCTAGTTCAACACCAGATAATTTTTGGTTTGTACTACCACTTCGATAATAATACAGACCTTTACAAGATATCGCAATCGGATATTCAGGCACTTCAATTTCAATGAATTGCTTATCTGCTTCTGTTTTTAAAATAATGTTTACAACAATCCCCATCGCATCACGAATCTTATTAGGCAACTCCTCAAGGACTTTTTTAGCGTTTTTTATACCAACAATTTCTCCATTATCATTGATTCCAATCAATAATTTTCCACCTTGAGCATTGGCAAAACCACAAATCCAGGCTAAATAATCATCCTTCCATATTTCTTTCCATTCTACATTGTGTGTTTCATTCATCAACATTCACCTCATTCTCTTTAAAACTGTATTCTCTTTGTTTATTATAACAGTTATCGTTATAAAAATCCTTTCTGCTTAAAACTAAAATAAGAACTATCCGATACAATTAAATGGTCCATTACTTCAATTCCCATCATCTGTCCAATTGTCATTAGTTGATTTGTTACATCGATATCTGCTTGAGACGGTGTACAATCACCACTTGGATGATTGTGTATTAATACAATTCTACTGGATGAATGTAAAATTGCTTCTTTAAATATTTCTCGAGGATGAACAACACTACAATCCACTGTTCCTTGAAATAATAATCGATAAGAAAGAAGATGATTTTTAGCATTTAAAAATAACACTAAAAACTTTTCTTGCATCGCATATCCTATTTCACATCGCAACCATTGAACAATAATATCAGGCGAACTAAATATATCTTTGTTCAAACATTCTTTGTAATTGATACGTTTTACAAGTTCAAAACAAGCCAATAATTCAATTGCTTTTACTTTTTTAATACCTTTAATTTGCAACAATTCATTCATTGTTAAGGATGGTAATTTGTTTAAACCTTTCGCTTTATGTATTACCATACTCGCAATCGTTAAACTCGAATTACCCATACCACCATTACGAATAAGTATCGCTAATACTTCTTGATCAGATAAACATTGAAAACCATAATTCATCGCCTTTTCACGAGGTCTTTCATTAAGTGGCAACTCTTTAACACGTGTCATTATTTCACAACCTTCCTCTTAATTGTATGTAAGTTAGTCAATACTCCTAAAAAAGACAAACAATTCATTAGTTTAGACAAAGAATAACATCGTAAATCATGGTATAGTTATGACATAGGAGAGTGATAAAATGAAAAAACACCCTTTATTTAACGTGATTGAATTACAAAAAAAAGGACAACCAATCGGCATTTATTCGGTATGTAGTGCAAATGAATTTGTTTTAGAAGCAGCTTTAGAAAAAGCTAAGAAAACAAATAGTTACGTTCTTATTGAATCGACTAGTAATCAAGTAAACCAATATGGTGGTTATACCGGAATGCTTCCAACTGATTTTAAACAATTTGTGGAAAAAATTGCGGATAAAGTACAACTTTCCATGGATAAAATCATTTTAGGTGGAGACCACTTAGGACCATTAACATGGACTCATTTAAATGAAACAGAAGCTATGATGGAAGCGAATAAACTTGTTGAATCGTATGTTTTAGCTGGATTTACTAAAATTCATATCGATACGTCGATGCGAGTACACGATGATGATACAACAGTTGCTTTATCAACAGAAATAATTGCTAAACGTGGTGCGCAAATGGCAAAAGTCGCTGAAGAAGCGTTTAAAAAAGTTCAAGAAACAAATAAAGATGCCCTTCATCCTGTGTATATCGTTGGATCAGAAGTACCTATTCCAGGAGGCAGTCAAGAGGAAGAAGATAGTGTTGCTGTAACAAAGGTTGATGATTGTTTAAATACCATCGAAACATTTAAAAAAGCCTTCTATAACGAAGGTTTACAAGATGCTTGGAATCATGTTGTTGGGGTTGTCGTTCAACCAGGTGTTGAATTTGGTGATGCGACGGTTATTGAATACAATCGTGAAGAAGCAAAAGAGTTAACTGCATCGTTAAAAAACTTCGATAATTTAGTATTTGAAGGACATTCTACTGATTATCAAACAAAAAACTTATTAAAAGAAATGGTTGAAGATGGAATCGCTATATTAAAAGTTGGTCCAGGACTTACTTTTGCGGCAAGAGAAGCAATGTTCTCTTTAGCGCTTATGGAAAAACAATTGTTTGTTAGTGAGCAACAATCAAACTTTATTGAAGTATTAGAAGAAGCAATGCTTGCTTCACCAAACAATTGGAAAAAACATTATCATGGCAATGATGATGAATTAGCGTTTAAACGTAAATACAGTTTTTCTGATAGAGCACGTTATTATTTACCAGAAAAATCAGTCGATACTGCTTTAAAACAACTTATTAAAAATATGAATAGTGTTACTATTCCATATTCACTATTAAGTCAATTTATGCCTATTCAATACACTGCCGTACGTGAAGGAAACTGTGAATTAACTGCTGAAGCACTAATTAAACATCGTATTGGCAACTGTATGGATGAATATTTATACGCAACGCAACAAGCCAAAATATAACCATGAAATTTTCATGGTTTTTTATTTCTTAATTTAGGAAATACATTGTTAATTAAAATTAAAGACTACAATTTGACATATAGAAATGAGGTGCATTATATGAAAAAAGCTGTTTTATTAAGCAAACAATCCATTTTCAATCATTACAAGATCAAAATAGCCATCCATATCAATTACAATTTATCGCTGCCCTTATTGCTCAAGAATACAATCATAAAAAAACAGAAGAGTAATTTCTTCTGTTTTTCTTATACTAAATTAAGTTGACGTAATGCTTTTGCGATACCATCATTATTATTGCTGTCCGTTACAATCGTCGCAATTTCTTTGCAAGCATCCACCCCATTGCCCATACATACTGATGTTCCTGCTAACTTCATCATAGCATAGTCATTATGACCATCACCAAAGGCAATACAATCACTACTATTCGCGTTAAGATGGTTTAAAAGAATCGTAAGCGCACTTCCCTTATCAATATTAATTGGAGTAAATTCAATGTAACAAAGTGAAGTAAACATTACATTGTATTTACCAATAAATGGCTTTGCTAGATCATCAAATATAGGTACTAATGACGATGGTTCACCACTTGTTAGTATTTTATGGCAAGGAAAATCTACAAAATCACGTAAATTTTCAACGTATGTTAATTCCATGTTATTCCCGTTTGCTTCATTTACGGCATTAAAACCATTTAAATTTGATGTGAATAATTGATGATTTTTATCAATCATCGGCGTAATATCAAACTTTTCACAGTGCTTAAGAATACAATCGATATCTTCTAACGATAACTTTGTTTCATATAGTACTTTTTTATTTTTTAAGTCATATACCATACTACCATTATACGCAATTATTAAACCATTAAACTCTTCCATCAATAATTCTGAAGCACTTTTTAAAATACCACTAAGTGGTCTACCAGAAGCTAAAACTACTTGATGTCCTTTTCTTTGACATTCAATAATACTATTTTTGGTATCTTCTGAAATAATCTTTTCTGAAGTTAGTAATGTTCCATCTAAATCAAACAACAATATTTTTTTATCCATTTTATATACCTCATGTAGTATTATACAATATTTAAACTTTATTTCATCATATTGAAATAAAATTTCATTAAAAAACAAGGGTTGCCCCTTGTCATTATTAATAATAGCGTATATACCCATGAAGGTGAGTTTAAAATGCTTTTATTTTTTTAGTACCAAGCGATTAATGGAGTGTATCCACCAGCCCAAATACCGAACATTGCTCCAACAATACCGATTACAAGAAGCAACATGATACATTTAAGTGGTGTCCAATTTTTCTTCTTAATGAAATAGAATAACATTAATGTCATTGATAATGGAATTAATTGTGGTAAAATACCATTTAAAATTCCTTGAACATCGATAACTGCATCACCGTTTTGAATAGCAATTTTAACGCTTGTTGCACCGTAGTTACATGTAAGAGCACCTACTACGAATACTCCTAATAAACTAGCTGCATGTGTAAATTCTTTAGCATTTTTAGTTAATGCTTCAATAGCACTTGTTCCTAATTCATAAGACCAGTTCATTAAGAAGAAACGAACTCCGAATTGAACAACGTTCCAAATGATTAAGAATAAGAATGGTGCCATAATATTGCCTTGAATAGCCATATTAGCAGTAATACCAGCTGTGATTGGAAGTAATGTAAACCAGAAAATAGCATCACCAATTCCACCTAAAGGACCCATTGCCGCAACACGTACCGCACGAATAGTTCCGATATCAGCTTTTTGTTGTTCTAGAGATAATACGATACCCATAACAAATGTTACTAAGAATGGGTGAGTATTAAAGAACTCTAAGTTATGACCCATTGATGCTGCAAGATCGTCTTTGTCAGTATGGATTTTTTCAAGACCTGGAAGAATTCCATATAACCATCCACACGCTTGCATTCTCTCAAAGTTAAATGAACCTTGTAAAAATAGTGAACGATAAACCATCTTATTTAATGTCGCTTTATCAAGTGGTTTTGCCGGTTTTAAATTCTTATAAGTAGTTTGATTAGATGCCATCTGAAGAACCTCCATTTCCACCAAATTGTTTCATTTTTACGTTTGTTTGGAAATCATTAATAGCGATTGCTGCACCAACGAAAGCAACTAGTACTAAAGCTGGTCCACCAAGTCCTGAAGCAGATAATAAAGCAGCAAATGCGAAACCTGCAAAGTAGATTCCCCACATGTCATCAGCCAACATAATTTTCATTAAGATAGCAAATCCGACATATCTCATCATACCACCAGCAGCACTAAGTCCACCCATTACCCAGTTACCATCAAATTGTTTTAAAGTATCACCTAAAGCTTGACCTCCAGCACAACCGATAACAACAACGATTGCAAATAACAAACCAAGTAAACCCATTGCAAAGTATTGAATATTTGTAATTCCTTTAACATCAGCGTTAGCTGCACAAGCATCTGCTTTTGACATTAATGGTGACATTAATGTAAATGTTAATGTAACTGCATATTGTCCAAATAATGCAAATGGAACAGCAAGTCCTAAAGCAGCAGATGGTTCAATTTTTAAACTACAAGCAAATACTGTAGCCATGATACCACCGATTACAGCATTTGGCGGTTGAGCTCCACCTACTGGCATACTACCAATTGTCATTAATTGGTAAGTACCACCAACAATTAAACCAGTATTAACATCTCCTAGAATAGCACCTACTACCGGTCCCATAACGATTGGTTGGTATAGTGATTCTAAGAAGTTAAATTGGTCAATTGCGGCGATGAAGGTCACTACTGCGATTAAAAGATATTGTATAGCATTCATAATAATCTAAGTCCTCCCCTTTTGTTATTATTTAAATAATTTTGATACATCTTCAGTTGCTTCTGATGGAACTCGTTTAATTTCAAGTTCAACACCTAATTCCTGAAGTTTTCTAAAAGCTTCAACATCAGCATCATCCACAGCAACTGTCGTTGCCACTTGACGTTTACCACTAGCCATGTGCATATTTCCAATATTGCATTTTTTAATTGGAACACCACCTTCAACTAATTTTAAAACATCAATCGGATTCTCACACACCAAGAAAATCTTTTGACTGTCGGATGCTTTATGAATAGTGCTAATCGTTTTCTCAATCGTCCAATAACGAGTTTGAGCATAACTAGGTGCAGCCATATCCATTAGTCCTTGTCGAAATGAATTTCCAGCAACATCATCATTTGCCACTAAAATTAAGTTAGCACCGATAGAACCACACCATTGTGTAGCTACCTGACCATGAATCAGTCGATTGTCAATTCGTGTTAATACAATGTTTGGCATTTTAAAACTCCTCCTTCATTTGTAGAAATCATTGTACCCCTTCCCAAGAAGTAAACGCTTTCTACCTCTATTTTAGACTATTCATAGCCATATTTCGTTGTAATTTTCAATTATCCGTTTGTACATTTCAACACACTTTTTTATTTTTGTTTTGAATTGTGAAGTTTTTGTGAAATTGTGTGATTACTATGCTATACTAACGATGGTGATGACATGTACAATAAAACAACTAGTCCGTACTTTATTAAATACGGAAAAATCAGTGAATCGTTTAAAAGGAATAAAAGTTTAAAAAAACAAATTGTATGCATTAATGACAAACACTTTGATAGTCTATCAAAGTTTTCAGTAGATGTTTATATAGAAGTGATAAGCGGCATGCCCAACATCGCAATATCCACAACAAATGACGTGAATGATATTGAATTGTTTGTAATTCATAGCGATATCCGCATTAACAAAAATACTTATTTTAATATTTTCCCCTTAACTGACGAAACATCCTTTTACTTATATACTCCGGAAAACTTTGAAATAGATTTACTACCATTAGATCGTCCTTTTCACTTTAATCGATTAACACCAAAAGTGTACATCAATGAAATATACGCTTATTATTATAGTGTAAAAGGTCCTGGCTACAATTTTAAAGGAGAAACACACCAATACTTTGAAATTACCTTCGTCGATAATGGTTCTTTAAAAACAGATGTTAACAATGAAACCTTTGTTTTAGATAGCTATGATTTACTCATTTATGGCCCTGGTCAATTTCATGATCAAGTTATTCAATCGAGTGAACCTTGTAGTTACTTAACGATTATATTTTCTTTAAGTTGTATTGCTCCAGAAGTATTATTAAATCGCATCTTCCATATCAGTAAAGAACACTACGCCATATTACAAAAATTCGTCCAACAAACAACATCAAATCATCCATATTCTAAAGATTTAATGATTAATTATCTTCAGGAATTAATCATCCATTTACTACAATACGATATCGAAAGTGTCGAATTAAAACCTTCTACCCCTTTCCATCAACATTTTGAAAATGAATTATTAGAAGAAATACTCACCTATATCAACAATCATATTTATGAACCTTTACCAATCGATGAAATATGTTATCAATTCTCTATTAGTCGATCTAGTTTACAAAAACTATTTAAAGATTATTTAAAAATGTCTCCTAAATTATACATCAATGAAGTTAAGTTAGCGAAAAGCTTAGTACTTATTAAAAAAGCAGAATACACCATTAGTGAAATAGCGAATATGCTTGGTTTTAATTCTATTCACTATTTTTCAAGAAAATTCTCGCAACGGTATGAATTAACACCAAGTGAATACGCTAAAAAAATATATAGTAACGATAATGATAACTAAAAAAAGTAATTTTCTTGCGATAATTACTTTTTTTCATTAGTTCAATTATTAAATCCCGTCTTCTGTCTCTTCTTCTTGTCGTTCCACAAAAACATATTTCATTACTTGATCTTTACCGGTGTTTACAGTCATATCCGCAAGCATATCAACATCATCAATAAAGCCACGAGCCATTGATGCTTCAAGTAACATTCCTAAATTAGTTCCTGATAAAACAACGATTTTTTCATCACGGGTCATGCTCATTTCTACTGCTGTTTTAAATGGTGATCCACCAACTAAATCACTAAATACGATAATTCCTTCACACCCACTTAAATCATCTACCGCTTTATTTAAATGACTCATTAAATCTTCAATTGAGAATTCTTGAACGAAATCTACAACGATAAAATTTTCTTGAGCACCTGCAATTAATTGTACTGAGCTTGCTAAACCACTACCGAAATTTCCATGTCCTGTAACAACAATACCTACCATATGACTCCTTTCAAAGCTATGCTTTTATTTTATATGGATATAGTGTAACACCTTTTACTACACGATTTACTTCTCCGCTTGGACAAGGATTGTCAGGTGTTATATTTAATGATAATGCTTTAAAGAAAGCAATCGTTTGGGCAACGACAACATAATTCAAACCACAATATACACTTTCCTTATTCTTTCCATTGATGCAAATAGTATGATTTACTAATTCTTTCGCATCGTCACAAGGTGTATTACATAATAATAACAATTGATTTTCTTTGCGTTGACTACTCATTTCTTTAATTAAATCAAGTTCATAGCCTCGAGTATATTCATCATCACTCATCATAACAACACACAATGTATCATTATCGATAATGGATTTAGGCCCATGTCTAAAACCAAGAGGTGTATCAAACATCGTTACAATTTTTCCTGATGTTAACTCAAGCATTTTTAAAGCACTTTCTTGAGCAATCCCTTTTAAAGAATGACTTCCTAAATAAACAATACGTTTAAAATCTTTTTGATTTAAAAACGTTTGTAATTCTGTAATTCCATTTACTAACCAATCTGATGTCGTTTTAATGACATCATTCATTGGAGTTTCTATTTTATCAAACACTAATAATGTCGCTAAATACATGTTTGTAAAACTTGACGTCATCGCAAAGGATTGATCATGAGTTTCATCAGCTAAATTAATCGCATAACAATTATCTTTCACTTTTGCCATTTTTGATAACGATCCATTACGATTACAAGTAATGAATAAATGACGAATGCTAGGATTAACTACTTCCGCTGCTTCTACAGCTCCAATAGATTCTGGTGAATTTCCTGAACGACCGTAACTAATAAGTAGTGTTGGTTTTGTTTTAGAAATGTAGTTTTCAGGACTTGCGGTAATGTCTGTAGTCGCAAATGATTTCACTTTAAACTTAAGTAAAGGATTTAAATATGGTAATAAGGAATTACCTACAAATTCACTTGTTCCAGCACCAGTCATAATAACATCAAAATCTTCTTGTAAAATTACTTGATTAATAAAATCCGTAATTGCTTTTCTTTCTTCATTAATTTGATTCATTGTTTTTTGCCATGTCATTGGCTGTTGATTAATTTCTTTTGCAGTAAACAATGCTTTCTTTTCCTCGCACTGTTCCTGAGTAAATCCAAAATATGTCATGTTAACCCTCCTTTTTATCTTCATTATACCGAAAGAAAACCAAATAACAAGTTTTCAATCGAAACATATAATTCGATTGTCGAAAAGTACAAACATTTTTTCTAATTTTATTGTAAACTAATACTATGGAGGATTTATTATGATTATACAAAGCAAAAGAGTATGGAGTGCAGGACAATTTATGGCTTGTCAAATTGATATTCAAGATAATAAAATTATGCGTATCTTACCTTACAATCAATATCCTTGTGACGTTGATTATGGAAACAAACGAATTTTACCAGGCTTTATTGACATTCATTGCCATGGCGCTTATGGTTTTGATACAAACATGGCAACGGAAGATGGACTGAAACAATGGTTAAAAGGAATTACTTCAGAAGGAGTAACATCACTTTTACCTACAACGATTACCCAAAGTAAAGAAGTCTTGTCAGCTGCATTAAAAAATGTAGCGAAAGTAGCAAAAGAAAATCCTGAAGGAGCTTCTATTTTAGGAATTAATTTTGAAGGTCCTTATTTAGATATGAAATACAAAGGAGCTCAACCAGAACAATACATCGTTCATCCTTCTATCACTGAATTTGAACAATATCAACAAGATGCGGATGGGTTAATAAAAATAATTACGATGGCAACAGAAAAAGATCCTGACTTCACATTAACACGCTATTGTAATAGTAAATCAATTGTTGTCAGTATTGGCCATAGTGCTTCTACTTTCCAAGAAGCACAATTAGCAATCGCCAATGGTGCAAAACTAATGACCCATGTTTACAATGGAATGACACCATTTAATCATCGTGATAATGGATTAGTTGGTGCAGCACTAAGAATTAATGATGTGTATGGTGAAATTATTTGTGATGGAAACCATTCTACAGTAGATGCCCTTCACATCTTCTTTCAAGCAAAAGGTAGAGATTATGGTATTATGATTAGCGATGCCTTAATGGCAAAAGGTTCAGAACCTGGATCAAAATTCATTTTCGGTGGCAATGAAATTGAAATATATCCTGATGGTAGTGCTCATTTAACAAGTTCTAAAACATTAGCTGGAAGCACTTTACATCTAAATCGTGGACTTCAACTATTAGTGGAACAAGCTTTAGTACCACTTGATACCGCAATTAATTCTTGTACAATCAATCCGGCAAGATTACTTCAAGTAGATCATTATCTAGGAAAAATAGCCGCAAACTATGATGCTGATATTGTTGTTCTAGAAGATAACTACGATGTAATACAAACTTATTGTAAAGGCAAAGCAATGTTAGCTTAACAGGAGAAAAACAATGTCAAAAAACAAACGTTCCATAAGTGGTCGTAACTTATATCAAGATGATAAAGGGCGCAACATCTTATTTAATCGACTTGATGGTTCAGGTTATCTCATAAAAGAAAAAGATGAAAAGAATTTTCACCTTTACAGTAATCGCTATATTTTAGTCGCTGCCGGGGTAATTCTATCCATGAATTTTATTGTTGATTTAAAGTTTAGTCTTCTGATTGGTGGTATTATTTTGATTGCTTTAGAATTTATGTATCGCACTAAATTTTTACCAAGTTTAACCAAAATTCCTAATTTTAAACCTTATACCCAAGTGACATTAGTTGATCAATTAGTACAAAAAGGAAACAAATCAAAAGTACTAATGACCGCCATCGCCTATCCTGTTCTTTCCGTTTTAATTGTACTCAATGGATATCAATTAAAAATGAATAATTGGATGATGGCCATTAATATAATCATCGCCATCGTTGCCTTATATATATCATCCATGTATTGGCGTGCATATTTTAAACTTAACAAATAAATCCTCAATTAAGAGGATTTTTTATTTAAAAAAAGAGTTTTTTCAAACTCTCTTATTGATACTTAGTAATATCGTCAATTAATTTAGCTGCATCCTTATCTACAAC
>CAZTII010000003.1:0-59930 GCA_964613305.1 uncultured Erysipelotrichaceae bacterium | reverse complement strand
GCTATGCTGTTGGTGAAGGTATTGAAAAACGCGAAGAAAACTTTGCTGAAGAAGTAGCAAAACAAATCGCTAAATAAAAAGTTGCTTCCTAGAAATAGGAAGCTTTTTTTATACATTAGGTAGATTATGTCAACTTTATTGTTCAAATGATTAAAAGATACTTCAAAGTTATGTTAAAACATCGTATAATAGATTAGAAATGAAAGGTGGGAATCATGTACAAACGCGTATTATTGAAATTAAGTGGAGAAGCACTTTCAGCAAATGGAAATAATTTTGATCCTGATATTTTAAAAGGGTTAGCTTTAGAATTAAAAGAAATACACGATGAAGGCGTACAACTAGCGATTGTTGTTGGTGGTGGTAATTTTATTCGTGGAAAAATTGCGGAAAAAATGGGTATTGATCGTGTTCAAGGTGATACGATGGGAATGCTTGCGACAATCATTAATGCCTTAGCTATTCAAAGTGCTTTGGAACAAGTAGGAGTTGCGACTCGTGTACAAACGGCAGTTGAAATGAATCGTGTGGCAGAACCATTTATTGTTCGTAAAGCTATTCGTCATTTAGAAAAAGGACGCGTTGTTATATTTGGTGGAGGAACTGGTAGTCCTTTCTTCTCAACGGATACAACAGCAGCTCTAAGAGCTTCGGAAATTAAAGCGGATGTTATTTTAATGGCAAAGAACGGTGTTGATGGTGTTTATTCAGCAGATCCTAAAGTGGATAAAAATGCGACAAAATATGACTCGTTGACGTATATGGATTTATTATCACAAGGGTTGATGGTGATGGATTCTACCGCTACTAGTATGTGTATGGATAATGAAATCGACTTAGTAGTGTTTAATATGAATGAGCGTGGAAACATTAAAAGAGCTATTCTAGAAGAAAAAATTGGAACAACAATAAAAAAGGAGAGAGAATAATGAATTACACAATTTTAAGTCAAGTAAAAGATAAGAACGATCGCGTTATTGACAATTTAGTCACAGTATTAGAAACAGTACGTACAGGTAGAGCAAATCCTAGTATGTTAAATCATGTAGAAGTTGATTATTATGGAAGTCCTACACCTTTAAACCAAATCGCGAGTATTACGGTTCAAGAAGGTCGTATTTTAGTGATTAAGCCTTATGATTCATCGAGCTTAAAGAATATTGAGAAAGCTTGTAATGAGGCTAATTTGGGTATTGCACCACAAAGTGATGGTACGGTGGTACGTTTATCGATTCCAGCATTAACACAAGATACACGTAAAGAAATGTGTAAAAAAGTGTCTAAGTTTGCGGAAGAAGCTAAAATTCAAATTAGAAACAATCGTCGCGATGGTAATGATAGTGCTAAAAAAGATGAAACGTTAACGGAAGATTTAGAAAAAGATTGTTTAGATAAAATTCAAAAAACAACGGATGAATACATCAAGAAGATTGATGAAATTGCTTCTGAAAAAGAAAAGGATGTAATGACAATTTAATTTTTAGTGAAAGTGAGGAATTACAATGAATAAAATTCGTCATGTGGCACTGATTATGGATGGTAATGGTCGTTGGGCTAAAAAACAAAATAAAAGCCGAACCGAAGGTCATTATCAAGGAAGTGAAAATATACGTAACATAGCCATTAAGGCGAATGATTTAGGCGTCGAAGTATTAACTTTGTATGCCTTTTCGACAGAGAATTGGAAAAGACCACTTGAAGAAGTAAATTATTTAATGAAATTACCATTTATCTTTTTTAAAAGTTTTTTAAAAGAGTTGATGGAAAAAAATATTCGTATTGAAATGATTGGTGAAATGGATGGTATTCCTATTGATACGGCCAATGTGTTTAAAAAAGCAATTGATGAAACAAAGAATAATACGGGAATGGTATTATGTTTTGCGATGAATTATGGTTCGCGTCAAGAAATTAGTAAAGCTGCTTCTGCTTATGCGCTCGATGTTAAAAATAATGGTGTTACACCTGATTGTACACCAGAATTATTTCAACGCTATCTTATGACCGCTGCGTATCCAGAAATTGATTGTGTTATTCGTACAAGTGGAGAAATGCGCATTAGTAACTTTTTACTATGGCAAATTGCTTATAGTGAACTAATTTTTGTGGATGTCGCTTGGCCAGAGTTTACACCAACTCTGTTTGAAGATTGTATTGAACAATTTAAACGCCGTGATCGACGTTTTGGAGGATTAACATCATGAAACAACGTATTATCACTGCTTTTTTTATTATGTTAGTTGCGATTCCGCCATTATTTGTCGGTGGAATACCACTTCGTTTATTAATTATGGGTGTTGTCGCAATATCTTCGTATGAAATATTGCATATACATCAAAAAAATACGAACTGGTTTTTAGTATTCTTTTTATTCTCAAGTACAATTATTATGTATTTAATGCCATGGCGCTTTTATAATGCAGCCATTGTCGCAGTACTTGTCTGTTTGTTTTTAATTAGCATTTGTACAAAAGAAATTACAATTGATGATGTCTGTTTTGTTTTTGTCATGATGATGATTTTAACACTTGCAGGACGAGGCATTGAGCATATTTATTCGTATGGCAAAATGATGATGATTTACGTTGTTCTTGCTTGTTTTGGAACAGATATTGGTGCTTATTTTATTGGTGTAACCTTTGGTAAGCATAAACTCATCGAACACATTTCCCCTAAAAAAACGTGGGAAGGTGCGATTGGTGGTTGGTTTGTAGGAGCGGTTTCGTCGTATGTGTTTGGCTATTATGTGTATCATGGACAATATCCAACCGTATTTGCGATTGGGTCTTTATTACTTCCAATTGTTGCTCAAATTGGTGATTTATCATTTAGTGCCATAAAACGTCAATATGGAATTAAAGATTTTGGTACGATTTTTCCAGGACATGGTGGTGTATTAGATCGTATTGATTCCTTACTATTTTGTTTAATGGTATTTTATTCAATGTTGTTAGTGATGGAAGTGCTCGTATGAAAAAAATTAGTTGTTTAGGTTTAAGTGGTTCAATTGGTCAACAAACACTCGATGTATGTAAAAATAATCCTACACAATTTATGTTAGTTGCTTTTAGTGTTGGTGAGCGACTTTCTATTGTAGAAGAAGCGATAGCGTTAAATACAATACAGTTAGTATGTGTTAAAAATGAATCTGATGCGATGATGTTACAAGAACGTTATCCAACGCTTCGTATTGTATGGGGCGATGAAGGTTTGCTTGATGTGGCAACAAGTGATTGTGATGTTGTTGTTAATGCTTTAGTTGGTTTTGTTGGCTTATTACCTACCTTAAAAGCGATTGAAGCGAAAAAGGATATTGCATTAGCAAACAAAGAAACATTAGTTGTTGCGGGTGAATTAATAAAAAAAGCTATCAAAGAACATGATGTGATGTTACTACCAGTAGATAGTGAACATTCAGCTATCTTTCAATGTTTACAAGGAATTTCTCACGATGAAATTAGTAAATTAATTATTACTGCTTCTGGTGGTAGTTTTCGTGATAAAACAAGAGATGAATTAGTCGGTGTTACGGTAAAAGAGGCGTTAAGTCATCCTAATTGGTCGATGGGTGCTAAAATAACAATTGATAGTGCAACGATGATGAATAAAGGTTTTGAAGTGATCGAAGCTCATTATTTATTTGATATTGACTATGATAATATTGACGTTGTGATACATCAACAAAGTGCAGTTCATTCGATGGTATTAACGGTAGATGGTTCAATACTAGCACAATGTGCTAGTCCTGATATGCGCTTACCAATTCAATATGCCTTAACTTATCCACGTCGTTTACCTTTAAAAACAACATTGATTGATTTTAGTAAAGCGATGACTTGGAATTTTAAACCGATGGATTATAAACGTTTTCCTTTGTTAGCGTTAGCCATTGACTGTGGTAAGAAAAAAGGAAATTTACCTGCAGTGTTAAATGCTGCCAATGAAGTTGCTAATCGTGCATTTTTAGATGGAAAGATTGATTTTTTACAAATTGAAGACTTGGTAATTTCCGCTGTAAACAATGTAGTGTATCATGATATTACATGCCTTCAAGATTGCATTGATGCTGATAGTTGGGCAAGAGAGTTTGTAAAACAAAAAATAGAATACGGAGGATAATATGGGAGTTGTTTATTTCGTCATATTATTGGGGATAATCGTTGTAGTACATGAATTAGGTCATTTGTTAGCTGCAAAGACCTTTGGTGTGTATTGTTTTGAGTTTTCTATTGGGATGGGGCCCAAATTATTTTCTAAGCAAGGAAAAGAAACGATGTGGAGTGTTCGTTTATTACCAATTGGTGGTTATGTTGCGATGGCTGGTGAAAACAGTGCTGAAGAACAAGCTTTCAGTAAAGTAGATGTTCCATTTAATCGTACAATTAAAGGAATTGCTCACTATAAACGCATTATTATTATGATTGCGGGAATTGTGATGAATTTATTATTAGCATTAACCATTCTTAGCGGATTGCTTTTATATCAAGGAGAAACATATGAAGCACCAAAACCGATTGTAGCTGATGTTGTTTTGGCTAGTCCTGCTGAGCGTGCTGGTTTTAAAAAGGATGATGTTATTAAAAAGGTTACGTTTGCGGATGGAACAGTGATTGTTCCAGCAAACTTTTATGAACTACTTAATTTTACACAACAGTATGATGGTGTTATGACCTTTGAAGTGGAAAGAAATCAAGAACGACTTGTATTAGAGCTACAAGGGGAATATGATAGTGAAAAACAAGTATATCTTGTGGGACTAATGATTCCATCGGCTACTGTTGTAAAAACTAATGTGTTGAATTGTGTTCCTTTAGCAACAAACTATTTAGTGAGCACGACAAAAACGATTGGGGTATCGTTATTACGATTAACTCGCGGTATTGGTGCTAGTGAGATGCAAGGACCAATTGGTATTTATAAAATGGCCAATGAACAAGCGCAATTAGGAATTACAAATTATTTACTATTAATAGCGATTTTATCACTCAATGTTGGTATTATGAATGCTTTACCATTACCTGCACTTGATGGTGGTCGCATTGTTCTTGTTTTGGCGGAATGGATTATGCGTCGACCTTTACCTAAGAGAGTTGAAACGGCATTACTAATGTCCAGTGCTGTCTTATTGATGGCATTAATGGGATTTGTTATGTGGCAAGATGTGATGCGTTTAATGAAGTAATTGAAAGGAAGTGGATTCATGATTTTAGTACATTGTTGGATTCAGCATCCTGTTTATGCATTGGATCAAACGTATACATACACTCATGATTCAATGATTGATTGTGGAATCCGTGTACATGTTCCTTTTGGTCATCAACAAGTGATTGGCTTTGTTGATCATTGTACGATTAAAGATGAACATGATCAAAGAGACTATAAACCGATTAGTGCTTTGATTGATGAGGAAAGTGTTTTAAGTGAAGAACTTATGGAGTTGGGGAAATGGATGTCGAAGATGACCATTTCACCAACTATTTCTTGCTTTGGGGCAATGTTACCTTCAAAGATGAAACCGACATCGACTAGTAAGCCGGCAGTGAAAGAAAAATGGGTTCGAGTTCTTGATAATAATGGTAAACTATCATTAAAACAAGCAAGTTTATATCAACAAATTAGTGAAAAAAAAGAAATGTTGTATAAAGAGGCTATTGCTTATTCATCGTCGGCAGTGAAGGGATTACTTCAAAAAGGATTTATCGAATTGGTTGAAAAAGATAAAAGCGCAATTTTATACAACCACGAAAAAAAGAAATCATCTGTTCAATGTACCGATGAACAATTATTGGCAATTGACAACATTAAAAATTGTGAACAACAAACAGTATTACTACATGGTGTTACTGGTTCAGGTAAAACAGAAGTGTATTTACAACTGATGATGGATTGTATTGAACAAGGAAAACAAGGGTTGATATGTGTTCCGGAAATTAGCTTAACGCCACAAATGGTACAACGTGTTCTTGATCGTTTTGGTAGTGAAGTAGCTATTTATCATTCTGGTTTGAATGAACAAGAAAAATATGAACAATATAAATTATTAAAACATGGTAAAGTGAAACTCGTTGTAGGAACACGTTCAGCCATCTTTATGCCTTTTTCTAAATTAGGATTGATCATTCTTGATGAAGAACATGATCAATCGTATAAACAGGATAAAACGCCTAGTTATCATTGTCGCGATGTCGCGATTTATCGAGGTCAACAACATGGCTGTAAAGTTATCTTAGGAAGTGCAACTCCTTCTTTTGAATCGTATGCGCGTGCTTTAAAAAAGGTGTACGGTTTGGTTGAATTAAAAAGCCGTATCAATGAAACATTACCAGTTGTTCACTGTATTAATAGCTATGACTATTTAAAAAAAGGTGAATCGGTGATTCTTACGCCACCAGTAAAAAATGCCTTAGAGAAATGTTTTAATGAACGTCATCAAGCCATTATTTTATTGAATCGTCGTGGTTATAATACCGTGATGCGCTGTCATCACTGCCAAGAAATTTTAATGTGTCGCGATTGTGATTTAGCTCTTAGTTATCATCAAAGCGATAGACGATGCCATTGTCATACGTGTGGCTTTAGCATGGCGATGCCTCGCGTTTGTCCTAGTTGCCATCATCAGGAAGGGTTTTTAGCATCAGGTTTTGGTACTCAACGCGTTGAAGAAGAACTACAACAGCTGTTTCCGATGATTTCTATCGCTCGTATGGATAGAGACACAACCACAAAGAAAAATGCTCATCAAACGATACTAGAGGCCTTTGGTAAAGGGAAGTATCATTGTTTGGTTGGAACGCAAATGATTGCGAAAGGGTTGGATTTTGATAATGTGACGTGTGTTGTCGTTATTAATGCGGACGCTGGACTTAGTCGAAGCGATTATCGAAGTGCTGAAATTACCTTTTCTCTTCTTGTTCAAGCATCTGGTAGAAGTGGTCGAAGTCAACATCATGGTGAGGTGTACTTACAAGTGGCAAATGAACATCATTACGCTATTGAATGTGCTCGTCAACAAGACTATAAAACGTTTTTTCATAAAGAGATGGAATTTCGCCATCAAGGTGGTTATCCACCATATTATTACTTTATATCCATTATTACAAATGATGACGTTGATGACATTGCTAAAGATGGTGCTTTAGCTTTATTTTATCAGTGTAACAATCATTGTGTTTGTTTAGGTCCTTCTAATTTAGGGAAAATAGCGAATAAGTATCGATATCGTATTATTTTAAAGGATAAAAATTTACAAAAATTAATTTCAATTGTGGAAAATAGTGTGGAATGGATGAAAAAGAATAAACCTCGTTCACGCTATACCATCGATGTGAATCCATTAGTATTAGAATAGGAGTAATATGAATAGTAGAAAATTGGCATTTGATACTTTAAAAAAAATAATTATTCATGGTCAGTACGCTAATTTAAGTTTAAAAAGTTCATTATCAACCGTTGATGAACAAGCAAAAGGCTTTATTAGTCAAGTTGTCTATGGAACATTACGAAATAGAATGTTATTAACCTATCAGTGGCAGGATTTAGTGACGTCAACTGTTGATGAAAGTTGTGCCATTCTATTAGAAATGAGCGTTTATCAACTGTTTTTGATGCATAAAGACAATGACTATGCGGTTGTTAATGAAGCGGTTAATTTAGCGCCACGTCATCAAAAGAAGTTTGTTAATGGTATTTTAAGAAATGTTTTGCGACGTGGTTTTAAGACAGTGGAAGCAAGCTCAGATCTTGAGAAACTTTCCATTATGACAAGTCATCCATTATGGATAGTACAATTGTGGAATGCTCATTATGGATATGAAAAAACTGTAGAAATATGCAACAGCAATTGTGAAGATGGTGTTGTCTTTGGTTGTATCAACACGCTTAAAATAACAAAAGAACAATTGATGAGTGATACTAGAGTAGAAATGTTGGATGATATTGGTTTTAAGGCATCATTTAATCTTGCTCAAAGTGATTATTTTAAAGAAGGAAAAATATGGATTCAAGATTATTCTGGTCAACAAATTGCTAAACTTTTAGATGTTAAAGAAGGGGATATCGTTTTGGATAGTTGTAGTGCTCCTGGTAGTAAAACCGCACAATTAGCAATGATGATGAATAATAAAGGTAAAATTATTGCGTGCGATATCCATTCTCATCGATTGGCATTAGTAGAAGAGATGATGAAACGTTGTTCGATTTCGATTGTTGAGTGTTTACAACATGATGCAACAACACCGTTTGATGAAGACATGTTGTTTGATTGTATTTTAGCGGATGTACCTTGTAGCGGTTTAGGCGTATTACGCGGAAAACCGGAAATTAAATATCGTTTACGTGATGTTGATATTGACGATCTTGTCCATAAACAACAATTGATTTTAAATAATGTTGTAAAACACTTAAAGGTGAATGGTACATTAGTGTATAGTACATGTACCTTAAATAAAAAAGAAAACGAAAGGCAAATAGAACAATTGATCAAAAAACATCCAGAGATGAAATTACTAGTAATGGAAACATTATTTCCAAGTGTTTTAGGTGAAGGATTTTTTATGGCGAAATTACAAAAAACTATTTCTTAAGGAAATGGGTATTGTTTAATTTCGCTAAAATGATTGATTTTTTATAAAAATATGGTATTGTTTTTAGATGAAAACTATATATGATTATACGTATGAGGCATTAGAAAATTTATTTGTACAATGGGGTTGGAAGAAGTATCGTGGCAATCAATGTTTTACGTGGCTTTATCGAAAAAGAGTTGATTCTTTTCGTGAAATGAGTGATCTTGGTAATGAAGCAATTAATCGATTAGTGGAAAATTATTGTGTTCAACCACTTACATTAGCTGATAAGCAAGTATCGAAAGATGGAACGATTAAGTATTTATTTCGCTGTCAAGATAATGCGTTGGTAGAAACGGTATTAATGAATTACAGTTTTGGTAAAAGCGTGTGTGTTACTTCGCAAATTGGTTGTAGCATGGGCTGCACCTTTTGTGCCTCGGGATTATTAAAAAAACGTCGCGATTGCACGAGTGGTGAAATGGTTGGTCAAATTATGTACATTCAAAAAGAATTGGATGAACAACAAGAGCGAATTTCTAACGTTGTTATTATGGGAACAGGTGAGCCATTCGATAATTATGATGAGGTGATGAACTTTTGTAAAACGGTCAATCATGATAAAGGCTTAGCCATTGGTGCACGTCATTTAACGATTAGTACATGTGGTATTGTACCGGCAATTAAAAAATTTGCTCAAGAAAAGGTTCAATACAACTTAGCAATTTCGTTGCATGCGGCAAATGATGAACTTCGTTCTAAATTAATGCCTATTAATCGAGCATATCCTTTAAAAGAGCTTATGGCGGCATTGCATGAGTATAGTGAATTAAACAATCGTAAGATTACATTTGAATATATTTTACTTAAGGGAGTGAATGATAGTGAAAGTGATGCGAGTCAACTTGCATCATTGCTTAAAGGGATTATAGGATATGTTAATCTTATTCCATATAACCAAGTGGATGAACATGGCTTTAAAACATGTGATGATAAAGGAGCTTTACGCTTTTATGATTGGTTGATGAAAAGAAAGGTTAAAGCAACATTGCGTGCAAAACATGGAGATGATATAGATGCTGCATGTGGACAACTTCGAGCGAAAGCTGAAAGGGGAGCATAGCTTTTTATGCAATATTCAGGGGTTACTGATATAGGGCGTATGCGCCAGACAAATCAAGATAGTTATACCATCGCATCCAATGAAAAGGGCGATGTTTTAGCAATGGTTTGTGATGGCATTGGTGGCGGAAAAGCTGGTGATATTGCTTCAACAATGGTTGTTAATACACTTAGTGAAATTTTTTCGCAACACTCGGGATTTATTGATGATCGCGATGTTTTAGAATGGATTCATATTACGATTCAACGTGTCAATGAAAAAGTGTTTAGTTTTTCAACGACATCCAATTCTTATCGGGGGATGGGTACAACACTGGTCGCTATATTATTTTGTAGTATTGGCAAATACATTATAAATATTGGTGATTCGCGAGCGTATGCATTGTATCAACATGGCGAGTTTAGACAGCTTACGGTGGACCATTCTTTGGTGAATGAACTAATTAATACGGGACAAATCACTCGTCAAGAGGCATTAGTACATCCACAAAAAAATGTGCTGACCAATGCGATAGGAATTTGGGCAACGGTGAAAGCGGATGTTGAACGTTTTCGTGAAAATGTAAAAACATTTTTATTGTGTAGTGATGGATTACATGGCTATGTTAATCAAATGACGATTGAAACAATTATAAAGAACAATGAATTGAGTGTCATAGAAAAGGTAAGAAAATTACTTCAGGAAGCACTCGCAAGTGGCGGATATGACAACATAACGATTATTGTTATTGAGATGGAGAGGAATGATAGACCATGAAAAATCTAATTGCTAATCGATATTTATTAACCAAGCAAATTGGACAAGGCGGCATGGCTGATGTGTATACAGCGGTTGATACCGTTTTAAATCGTGAAGTAGCGGTAAAAATATTGCGTGGTGAATTGCGCAATGATCCGGTATCACTGCTTCGTTTTCAGCGTGAAGCTGTTGCATCAACATCATTAAATCATCCGAATGTGGTAGAAATATTTGATGTTGGTGAGGAAGATGGACATCATTTCATTGTGATGGAATATGTTAAAGGATTAACGTTAAAACAATTAATTGCTTCTCGTGGTGCTTTATGTAAAGAAGAAGCAGTTGATGTGATGAAACAATTGGTGGATGCGACTGCCGAAGCGCATCGTAAAGGTATCATTCATCGCGATATAAAACCACAAAATGTGTTAACGATGAGCGATGGAACGGTAAAAGTAGCTGATTTTGGTATTGCTTTGGCACAAGGAGCCTTGCAATTAACTCAATCTGATGCGGTAATGGGCTCAGTGCATTATTTGGCACCAGAATTAGCGCGCGGCGAGCCAGCAAGTGTTCAAAGTGATATTTATGCCTTAGGTATCGTCTTTTACGAATTATTGTCGGGTGAAGTTCCATTTCAAGCTGATACGCCAGTACAAGTAGCATTGGCTCATATGCGTGAGGAAATTCCGTCAGTACGAGCATTGAATCCATCGATTCCACAATCACTTGAAAATATTATTATGAAGGCAACTGTAAAGAATAAAGCGCTTCGCTATGCTACATGTAGTGAAATGTTGAAAGATTTACAAACTTGTTTATCACAAAGCCGTAAACAAGAAGGGAAAATTGTTTTTGAGAGCAAAAGTGAGGAAAATAGAACGATTATGATGGATCAAGTCGTTGAAAACTCAGAAGTGAAAGTTGGCAAAGTTATTAAGAAAAGAAAACCATCCATTGTTCCAAAAATTATAGGTGGTATCTTATCGGTATTTCTTGTTGGCATTGTTGTTTTAGTACTTCAATTAAGTGGTGTTTTTACGCGTATTAGTAAACCGATTGAAGTGCCTACACTTGTTGGTATGACAGTTGTTGAAGCAAAAGAAAAATGTACGCAAATGGATTTAGTTTTGAATACATATGATGTTGTCTATAAATTAACGGAAAACACCGAAAAAGGAAAAATTGTTGAAATAACACCAAGTGCTGGTACTGCCGTAGGCAAAGGAACTAAAATTAATATTGTTGTTTCTAGTGGTATTGGTAAAAAAATGAAAGATTACGTTGGTTATAGTATAAAAGAAGCAAAAGCAGAATTAAGTCAATTTCCTAATATGCGCGTAATCGCAGCGAAAGAGGCCCTTGATAACGGTACTCCAGGAAAAATATTTAAACAAGAATTATTGTTACCAGGTGATGAATTTAATCCGGCGGCTTCTAGTGAAGTTCGTTTGATTTACGTTCCTTATCCCACTATTGCCATTCCTCATAATGTTGAAGGAATGACGGTGGAAGATGGTAAAGCATTGCTTGAAAGCATGGGTGCTGAAGTAATGATTAGTACCTTGGATTCAACGAATTTAACCGAAGCTGAAAAATCAAATTTAGCTCATGGCATTATCGTTCGTACCAAACCTAGTTTTGGTGTTTTATATACACAAGAAGAAGGTGCGTATGTTACGCTTTATGCATATTAATGAAAAAGGCACGTATCATTAAAATCATTTCTAATAGTTATACTGTGTTGGATGAAAACAATGAAAAAATACAATGCTTAGCAATGGGAAAGGTTCGTCTACAAGTAGTACCTACTGTTGGTGATTTTGTGTTAATTGAACAATTGGATGATAAAATGGTCATTCAAAAAGTATTAGAACGAAAAAATTATATTATTAGACCGCCAATGGCGAATATTGATCAAGGATTGATTGTGATGTCAGCAATAGAACCTGACTTTTCGGTAACGCTTGTCAATCGCTTATCGTTTTTAATTGAACATGCTGGTATAAAACCAGTCATCGTTGTTACAAAACTTGATTTAGTGAGTGATGAAAAGATTCAACACATTTCTTCTTTGTATGAAAATACTGGTATTGATGTTGTTTTAGTAAGAAAAGAAACCGTGAATGAACAATTTAATGAGCTGTGTAACAATAAAATATCGTTTTTAACCGGACAAAGTGGTGTTGGTAAATCAAGTTTATTTAATATGTTGGATGCTGATTTTTCACTAAAGACACAAGAAATTTCTAAAGCGTTAGGTAGAGGAAAACATACGACAAGACACGTTGAATTACATGAAGTGTGTGGCGGATGGATTGCCGATACACCTGGTTTTTCATCACTAGATTTTAGTAAGATGAGTATTGAAGATGTAAAAAATAGTGTGGTAGAATTTCAAACGTTATCCCCATGTAAATTTAGAAATTGTATTCATCAACATGAACCTGGTTGTGTGGTAAAAGAAGCATTAGAACAAAACAAAATACAACGTCATCGATATGAAAGCTATTTAGAAATTGTAGTAGCAATACAAGAAGGGAAGGTAAAAACATTATGATCGTAGCTCCTTCGGTATTATCACTAGATTATTGTGATACAAAGGGCCAAATGAAAGAAATTGAAAAGTCAAAAGCAGAATGGTTGCATTTTGATGTAATGGATGGTCACTTTGTACCTAATTTAAGTTTTGGTCCAGATATTTGTCGTAAATTTAAATCAATGACATCATTATTACTCGATGTTCATATTATGGTAAGTGATCCTGTTTATTTTGCAAAGGTATTTATTGATTGTGGTGCCGACTTACTAACGTTTCACTATGAGGCTTTAGAAAATAGTGAACAAGTGATAGAACTTGCCAAGTCGATTCGCTTACAAGGATGTAAAGCAGGTATTAGTATTAAACCAGAAACACCAGTAGAGGTGTTGGAAGAAGTCATTGCCTGTTTTGATGTTGTTTTAATTATGTCGGTATCACCGGGTTTTGGTGGTCAGTCGTTTATGATGGATGCGGTGGATCGAATAAAGAAAGTACGTCAATGGATCAGTGAAAAGAAGTTACCTACACTTATTCAAGTTGATGGTGGTATTAACGAAACAACTGCTCAATTGTGTAAAGAAGCGGATGTGTTAGTCGCTGGAAGTTATATTTTTAATGGTCCTATTGAAGAAAAAGTAGAAACATTATGGCGCATATAGCAGTCATTGTTTGTGGGTTGTGTCAACGTATTGATGTTGTAGGTGATTATATTGGAGTTGATTATGGTGCGCTTTTTTTAGCTCATCATAATATCGATATGGTGTATGCTTGTGGTGATTTTGATTCTATACAACAAAGTGACTTGGCATTAATTCATAAGAAATGTCATTGTGTTGATACGTTAAGTCCAACAAAAGATGAAAGTGATAGTCAAGTGGCGATAGAGTGGGCGATTGCTCAGAAGTATGAAACGATATTTTTGCTTGGTGCAATGGGGAAAAGAAGAGATCACGAGTATGTGAACACTCAATTGATGAAGCGTTATCATAATAAAATTATTATGATGGATGATTTTAATAAAATGACGGTATTGTCAAGTGGTGAGTATACTCTAGAGAAAGAGGATTATCACTACATTTCTTTTTTTCCATTAGAAGAAACTAGGTTTACTGTGTCAGGCGTTCAGTATCCTATTACGGATGTTGTATGGGATACTGAACGATTGCTTGGTTTAAGCAATGAAATTTTAGAAAAAAAAGCCCTTTTAGCAATTAAAAAGGGTAAGTTATTGTGTATTTGGTCTAAAGACAAATAAAAAGGAGAAATTTCTCCTTTTATTTGGTTAATTGTTCAGCCTTGAGCGTTTTAAGTGCACGAGCGGAAATACGGACTCTTTGAGGCTTTCCATCGACCATGACTCTAACTTTTTGTAAGTTAACGTTCCATTTACGACGAGTAGCACGCAATGAGTGGGAACGTCTATTTCCTGATAATGCTCTTTTACCAGATACGGCACAAACTTTTGACATACCGTAACCCCCTCTCTATATCTAATTTGCTTGTAAAGCATAACATGAATATAACTTAAAATCAAGTTAAAAAAAGAAACAAATTTAAGAAAACATCTTTTTCTTATGATAAAAATGTGTTACTATTATACTAAGGAGCTTGAAAGGAGTTTTTACTAATGGAAAAACAGATCTTTGCAGCATTGGAAGTTGCCGACCATGAGATACGATTAATCGTTGGTGAATTTTTTAATACCCGATTTAATATTATAAAAGTGGAACGAATTGTAAATCATGAGTCACCTTTTGGTAAAGAAGATAGTGTACAGAGCACTGTTGAAGCAATTAAAAAAGCTGTCGATAATGCATCACGAACGATTGGTGCTAAAATAGAACGAGTCATCTTATGTATCCCATCATTTAATGTTAAACGATACCCACTACAGGTTACAGTATCGATAGATTCGATTAATCGTGAGGTAACGTTGATGGACATCCAAAAAGCGATGGTGCAGGCAAGACGTCAGCCAATGGATGAGCAGTTGGCACTTGTGCAAACGGTATGTGTTAAATACACATGCAACGGAATTAGCACTCGTCGATTACCGTTAAACGAAAAGTGTGATGAAATGATTGTTGATATTGATTTATTAGCGGCAGATAAGAAAATGACGTTTAATTTAGTTAGTATTATTGAACAATCTGGTCTTGAAATTATAGATGTATATTTAGATTCTTTTGCGATTGCGAAAGAAGCAGCATTATTTGAACAAACGATAAATCAAAATGTGATTGTATTAAAATTAGAGCGTAACAGTACAACACTAGGTTTACTTGCGAAAGGTAAATTGATGAATACGGAAATGTTACCTTTAGGATTTGGTCATTGGATTGATGAAGTTGGTGAACATTACGAATTATCTCTTGATACGATTGCACGTCTAATTAAATATAACGTTAAATTAAACAATGATGAACCAAGTGATATGCCGATTTATATTTGGGCACAACAAGGAGAAACATTTACATTGTCAGAAAAAACTATTCTTGATATAATAAATAACAAGGTAGCGAAATGGATTGATGATATTAAGATGTGTTGTCAACCAATATTAGCGGCAGGTAAAACAATGGTAGTCATTACTGGTGAAGGTGGTGAACTTCAGGGCTTAGCTGAACGATTGAATAAATCGTTAGAAGTAGATGTTAGAAACTATTGTCCTGAAACATTAGGTGTTCGCGACAGTAGCTTAACTGCTTGTGTTGGTTTGTTCTTTGCGTATAAAGATCAGTTACCGATATTAATGGAAGTAAACAACAGTGTTAATATCGAACAGTTTGAAAAAACAGTGACGTATAAAGATAAAACATCAGAAACGACAAGTGATGATGAATCAATAACTCAAAAGTTACGTTCAATGCTATTTGAAGTTAAAAAATAAAAGGGAGACATGAAAATGGTAGGATTAGGATACAATCAAGTTGCGAAAATAAAAGTGTTTGGCATTGGTGGTGCTGGTAACAATGCGGTTAATCGCATGGTGCAAGAAGGTGTTCAAGGTGTTGAATTTTATGTAGCTAATACAGATCTTCAAGTGTTGGATATTTCGCCTGTAGCAAACAAAATTATATTAGGAAAAGATGGCCTTGGAGCGGGTGGAAATCCTGAGAATGGACGCCGTGCTGCTTTAGAGACAGAAGAAGATATTCGTCAAGCGATGCAAGGTGCGGATATGGTTTTCTTGACAGCTGGTTTAGGTGGAGGAACAGGTACTGGTGCAGCACCAGTTTTTGCGAAAGTTGCAAAAGAAATTGGTGCACTTACGGTAGGTATTGTTACAAAACCATTTACTTTTGAAGGTAAAAGACGTATGGTTCAAGCAGAAAATGGTTTGCTTGAATTAAGAGAATATGTTGATAGTTTGATTATTGTATCAAATAATCGTGTGCTAGAAGTGATTGGTCACATTCCTTTTGAAGAGGCATTTAAAGAAGCTGATAATGTATTGCGTCAAGGTGTTCAAACAATTACTGATTTAATTGCGGTTCCAGCTCTTATGAACTTAGACTTTGCGGATGTTCGTTCTATTATGGAAGGTCAAGGATCTGCATTAATTGGTATTGGTATGGCTCAAGGCGATAACAAAGCACAAGAAGCGGCACAAAAAGCAATTCAATCACCATTGCTTGAAGCACAAATTACAGGTGCTAAAAATGCGATTGTCAATGTAACTGGTGGTAATTCTATTTCTGTTTATGATGCTTCTGAAGCAGTTGAGTTTATTCGTGAATCAGCTGGTAATGATATTGATATTATCTTTGGTGTGGCAATTAATGATAAAATTGGTGACGCGATTATCGTTACGGTTATCGCAACTGGTTTTGATTTAAATGACGCTAAAAATAAAAAGGCACCAATTGTCTCTACGATTAAAGATGAGGTAGTTACTCAACGTGACGATGAAAGTGGAATTCCTGTATTTTTTAAACAACGTTAAGCTATGATGAATCATAGCTTTTTTCAAGGAGAGAAGATGAAAAATTTAATTGATTTACATACTCATACGATAAGTAGTGGACATGCTTATAGTACCTTACAAGAAAATAGTATAGGTGCTAAGCAAAGAGGTTTAAAATATATTGGTACAAGTGACCATGCTCCACAAATGCCAGGAGGGGCTCATAGTTACCATTTTGGTAATGCTCGTGTTATTCCATCAGTCATTGACGGAATCAACGTTTTAAAAGGTGTAGAACTAAATATTATGGATAAAGATGGAACTGTTGATCTACCAAATAAGTTGTTGAGTACTCTTGATTACAGCATTGCATCGATGCATTTACCATGTTATAGCATAGAACATAGCTTAGAAGACAATATGAATGCTTATTTAGGTGTTTGTAAAAATCCTCATATTTTAATACTTGGTCATCCAGATGATGATCGTTATGCTTGTGATTACGATGAATTAGCTAAAATGGCAAAACAATACAATAAAATTATTGAAATCAATAATTCTTCGTTAAAAGAAGGCGCTAATCGAAAAAATGGCAAAGAAAATATTACTAAAATATTAATGGCATGTAAAAAACACGACACCATGGTCGTGTTAAATAGTGATGCACATATTTCATTTCATGTTGGTGATATTGAGCTAGCTGAACAATTATTAGTAGATACTCAATTTCCGTTGTCACTTGTATTAAATTATAACGAAGAATTAATTCAATCTATTTTTTATAAAAAGTAGTAACTATTTTACGTCTTATTCTACTCACTAATCGTGAGTATTTTTTATAGTTTTTTGTTTGTTTTTCCTGAAGGATTAAATCAAATTCACCAATGTATTCTATAAAATCACTTCCAAATGATTTTTTATATGCGTATAAACCATAATAAGGGTCATCAGGACTTGTAGAACCAGAAAAACCGCACATATCATAGTTTATTACACCTTTTTCTTTTAAATCAGTCATCGCAAAATAATGTAAATTATCGACTGGTTTTAAATAATTAAAGTCTTTGGCATTGTATGTATATAAATCATATGAATTTTTATTGACATAAATAAATAGACCAGCCGCAATCACAACGACATCACCGAATTGTTGACGTTGCTTTTTAGCATTTTCTAACTCTTTCTTTTTACTTTCAAGTGCTTCTTTATCTTTATTGTATTTATTACTATTAATTTCATTATTTAAATTATCAACCATTTCTTTTAAATTCACTTGGGTAATGTAGTGACAACAATTATCTTTAAAACATTCCATAATATTTTTAAAAAAGGTTAAAGAATGTGGTTTAAACCCTTGTATGGCGCTTAATTCTTGTTCAAAGGACATTAGATAGCTAAGTTCATTCATTGATGCTAGAGAGGTGGAAACACCACAAATATCATGTCGTTTGATGGCGTTTTGTCGTACTTTAGCAAATGTACCCAATATAGTATCATTTAATTCTTTTATTAAGGTAAAACGATTATGGAAACTACCATCATAGCCACCATTGTATCCTTTATGGTGAAACATTGTTTTTAACTGTGTCGTGATATGTTCATTATTAAAACCATCAATTTCATTACCGTTGATATCACGACTACAACGAATGACATTAGGATCAATGCGTAAGAAGGAAAGATTGTTGTCTTTAGCATACTCTTTAATACAATTCATCCACGCTGAAAGAATATTGTTGTGTTGATAATCGATACAAGGACCAAGAGGAATATAACCAATATGGGCAAACATTGTTTTTTTCGTTAATAATAAACAACTACCAATCATTGTTTCTTGCTCATAAAAACCAAGGAATGTTTTGCGATAACCTTCCTTTTCTTTTAGTGATGCAAACATTGATGTTTTCATATAATGACTATACTTGTGATGATAAACGAAGTTATCATACAGTTCTATATCGTGTAATTCAATTAGTTTCATTGTCGTACCTCGTATTTATTATAACAGAAATTCATTTAAAGTTTACATTCACAAATAATACATTGTGATTGGCACCGACTACATCTTTTTATTGGTAAAATCTAGTGATAATGACTCAAAATCAATGGTAGGTAACTTTAGTGAATCTTCTTTAATAAACATCAACATATACATTGGATAATAAACAATATGATCTCTAACTTCTACATTATAGTTAGACAGTACAAATGCTTCGTCAATCGCATAATTTGATAATTCCATCACATTTTTCAGTGCTGAATGGCGTTGATAACTTTTTCCGCTTTTAACTTCTATTGGGACTATTTTGCCATTATATTCAATGATAAAATCTAATTCACCAAACTTCTTACTATTATAATAATACAATTTAAATCCATGAGCCCTTAATTCTTGAGCTACAACATTTTCATAGATGGCGCCATAGTTTATATCGTGAATATCAGATAATAACTATTTTTTACCGAACGTCCATATAATGTTGTTAACATTCCTGCATCAGATAAGAATAACTTAAATAAACTGCTTTTTTGGTTGATTAATAGAGGAGTAGTCGGTTCAGTCACATTGTATACCGATAAAGCAACTCCGGCATGGACATGCCAAAGAAAACTATCTTCACTTCTTTGAAGTCCGAGTCCTTTTTTAATTTCAGTGAAATTAAAGCGTTTATTGTTGCTGTTTAATTCAGCAGGAATTAAATCGTAGATTTGTGTTAGATATAATTTCTTGTTTTCCGCCTCATAGCGGGTGAAGTCTTTTTTATACTGAAGAACAATATCTTCGTAATCTATGATGACATCTTCTAAATTTTTCGTTTCATTAAAACGGGCATACCACCAACATTTAAATACAAAGTAAACAATTGCATTAAACGATGATGAACTGTTTCATTAACCGCTTTGCGATTAATGAAACAATCATACAACGAATCTTTTAAAGTATCATTAAAATTATAAAGTTGTAAAAACTCTTCAAAATCTAAAGGATACATCGTTATCGTTGTTAAATAACCTACTGGAGCTGATCTAATATTTTTTAATTGAACTCTAAGCAAAGAACCACTAAAGATATAACGGTAAGATCCTTCATCAACCAAAAATTTAATTTTTGTAGTAAGCTCTTCAAATTCTTGAATTCCATCAAAAAAGAAAAAAGTTTTATTTTTAATGAATGGTTTGTGTGTAAATAAAGAAAGATTGACCATTAATTCCTCAACAGTTGTACTTTTTTCTAATAAAGGTATTATTTCAGGTGTTTTTATAATATGAATTCAACAAAATCACATCCTTGATTTTCTAAAACATAACGAATGATATATGTTTTTCCTACTTGTCTTGCTCCATCAATTAATAAAGCTTTATACTGTTTTCAATCCAATCAATGATTTGTTTTTCAACTTTTCGTTGTAACATAGTATCACCTCTTCTTATTTATCATATCAAACAAAATAATATTTTTGATATAAATTAATTGTTTTGTAACTTTTTCCGATAATATTTGTCCTGTTTTGTGACTTTTTCTTAATCGCTATAAAATATTAATTTTATTTTATATTGTTAGCGATGAATTAACTAAAATACTTTCTTTTAGGATATTGCTTAAAATGATACAATATATATCAACAGTGAAAGGATACTACTTATGTCTAAACAAGAACTTCAATGTTATTTTAATGAAAGTGGATATGTACTAGATTATGTTATTAGCGATCGAAAAAAACCATATGATAATGATTTATTATATCGTAACTATACGATCGATAAGGTTACTGCTTTATTAAATCTTGGATTTACACCGCTTGATGAAAGCATTGATATTCCGCTTTCTATTTCTTTTTTACATTTGTTTTCTAGTTATTTTATTATGAAAGTGTCACGAAGTGATGAACTTGAATTTACTAGAAAAGCTCCACCATTAGATAATGATGATATTCATGAATTGTTGGATAGTGGTACATTTGTTAGTGCTTTTATTGATAAATCGTGGCTTAAAAAAATGTGGAAGGAACTTTCTAAAACACTTGAAATAGAGAGTAAGTCATTTGATACGATTGCGAATTATTTATTATCAAAAGATCATCGTATTAAAACATTTGGTAAGATTTTCTTTCATTTAGTTGAGAGTAAAGATGAAGAGTATCCATTTGCTTTTTTAGCGACGTATAGCACAACAAACAAAGGTTCTGCTCATACACCACTTAAAAATGCATTAGTTGAGTTTAAAGGGAAAACAAGTGCGCTATTACATCTTCTTTCTACAGTGAATAAGGCAGCGGAAAATAGTTTATTTATTCGTGAAATAATGGAAAGCGGTGAACTATTTTCACCTCTTCGCTTAACATCAAAAGAAGCATATGTGTTTTTACAAGAAATTCCGCTTTATGAGCAATGTGGTATTCTTTGTCGTATTCCGAATTGGTGGAAGAATAAATCGTCATCGGTTTCTCTTAAAGTGACTATTGGCGAAAAGAAACAAGCTAAGGTTGGATTGGATGAATTGATTGATTTTGATTCTTCTATTATTTTAGGGGATGAAGAATTGAGTAAAAGTGACATTGAGTTTATTTTATCACAATCATCAGGATTATCGTTTATTAAGGGAAAATGGGTAGAAGTTGACCATGAAAAATTAAAAGCGGTACTTGAAGCATATAATAAATTGGATCAATTACAACTTACCATGGCTGAAGCACTAAAATTACAGATGAATAGTATTACGGTATCAGATTTAGTTGATGTTGATGACGTCGTAGAAGTTTCAAATGGTCAATGGTTATCTTCTGTTCGCAGTTCCATGATAAAACCATCCTTAAGCAAACAACTCTTCTTTTCAGATGATTTTAAGGCTGTTTTACGTGATTATCAACGGCGTGGTGTATCGTGGTTACAGTTGATGAAATCAATGAATTTTGGCTGTTTATTAGCGGATGATATGGGTTTAGGAAAAACAGTTCAAGTGTTAGCTTTACTCGAACAACTACGTTTAAAAGGTGATTTTAAGGGATTGTTGATTGTTCCGGCATCGTTGTTAGGTAATTGGGAAAAAGAAATTATTAAGTTTACGCCTAAATTGTCATTTTCTATTATTCATTCTGACAATAAAGATATGACTATTAACGATTCTTCTTTGTTTATTACTACCTATGGTATGGCTCTACGATTGAAAGAGATTCATGATTATGTGTGGGATATATTAATTTTAGATGAAGCACAAGCTATTAAAAACCCTGCGACAAAACAAACAAAAACGATTAAGAAAATTAAGTGTAAGTATAAACTAGCATTGACCGGTACTCCAATTGAAAATAGATTGTCTGATCTATGGTCCATCTTTGATTTCTTAAATCCAGGTTTACTTGGTACAGCGAAAGAGTTTGGTGAATTTTCTAAAAGATTGAGGTTAAAACAAGATTTCTCTGCGTTGAAAAAAGGAATTGAACCATTTATTTTAAGACGACTTAAAACGGACAAATCGATCATCGCTGATTTACCAGATAAGGTAGAAGCGAAACGATATGCATCGATGAGTAAAAAACAAGTTGTTTTATACAATGACTTTGTTGAGAATTTAAAAGAAAAGTTGACAGATAGTTTTGGTATACAGCGTAAGGGCATTGTTTTATCGAGTATTATGAAATTTAAACAATTGTGTAATCATCCTGATCAATATCTTGGTAGTGGTGACTTTGAGTGTAGTCAAAGTGGAAAATTTGACTTATTATTAGACATCTGTGAAACAATTCGTGATAATAGAGAAAAAGTGCTTGTATTTACTCAATTTAGAGAAATGACAGATCACTTAGCTTCTTTTTTAGAAAGCATATGGGGTAGAAAAGGCTTCGTTTTACATGGTGGAACAAGTGTTAAAAAAAGAACAGAAATGGTGGAACAATTTAATAGTGACGACTACATTCCATTTATGGTGTTATCATTAAAAGCAGGTGGTACTGGTCTTAATTTAACATCAGCGAATCATGTCATTCATTTTGATCGTTGGTGGAATCCAGCTGTTGAAAATCAAGCAACTGACCGTGCATTTCGCATTGGTCAAACAAAAAATGTTATGGTACATAAGTTTATTACAGCGGGAACTATTGAAGATAAAATAGATATGATGATTGAAGAGAAAAAGCAGTTAGTAGAAGATATTATTATGGATGGTGAAGATTGGATTACAACGATGAATGATGAACAATTAATTAACTTATTCTCTTTAGAAAGTGATGGTGAGTAAGGTGTGGTATTATCAAAAAAAGAAACCAATTAATATTGACGATAAACGAAAAAAATTTCTTAAGAAAAATAAAAATGCTCAACCAGTACTTTTAGAGAGTAAAAAAATTGCGACGACGTGGTGGGGAATTGCTTGGTGTAAAAACCTTGAAAGTTATGCTGATTATGAAAGTCGCTTATCACGTGGCAGAAGTTATGTGCGAGGTGGTAATATATTTCATTTAGGTATTCGAGAAGGATTTATTGAAGCGAGTGTTCAAGGTTCATCGTTGTATGATGTTGATATTACCATTGATAAATTAAGTGACGTCAAATGGGAAAAAATAGTAAAAGAGTGTGAAAATAAAATTACTAGTTTAAATGAATTGTTGGAAGGAAAGTTTCCAAAAGATCTAGAAAAACTGTTTCTTTCTAGTGATTATGGTTTATTTCCATCACCGAAAGAAATTCATTTTAGTTGTGATTGTCCTGATTGGGCGAGTATGTGTAAACATGTTGCGGCTACTCTTTATGGTGTTGCATATCATTTAGATCGAGATCCGAGTTTGTTTTTTACATTAAGAGGAGTTGATATTAATCAACTAATTAGTAAAACTATCGATGATACTGTTGATAAATTATTGGTGAAAGCGAATAATGCATCAAAGCGTATTATGGATGATGTGGATATTAGCGAATTGTTTAAATTATAATTTTGTATTGACAAAGTAAAAACATAAAGGTAAACTTAATTCATCAACGATGATAAGAAAAGTACTTTTAGTGAAATTTTACAGAGAGTTCTACATGATGAGAGTAGGATATAGGAAACTAAAACGAAAATGGTCTTGGAGTTTCATACCGATATTGTAGGCTATGACGGTTTCACCCGTTAACGTGATAGAGTATGTAGTACTCGATGAGGTAATAGGTAACTATTATAAAATTAGGTGGTAACACGAGTCAAATCGTCCTATGGGGGGCGATTTTTTTGTGTAGTGGGAGGTAACTATGCTGGAATTAAAAAATATTGTAAAGACATTTTCAACAAAAGGACAAGAAATTCATGCGGTTCGTGGTGTTACTTTAACGGTTGAAAAAGGTGAAATTTTTGGTATTGTTGGCTATTCAGGAGCGGGTAAAAGTACACTGATTCGCATTATTAATCAATTGGAAAAACAAACAAGTGGTGACGTTATTATTGATGGTGTTAATATTTCATTGTGTAATGCGAGAGAACTTCGTCAACAACGAATGAAAATAGGGATGATTTTTCAACATTTTAATTTATTGTGGTCAAGAACAGTGAAAGATAATATCGCATTAGCATTAGAAATTGCTCAAGTCGATAAACAACAACGTGAATTGCGAGTTGTTGAATTAATTAATTTAGTTGGTTTACAAGGTCGTGAAAATGCGTATCCTAGTGAATTAAGCGGTGGTCAAAAACAGCGAGTTGGCATTGCTAGGGCACTTGCGAATAATCCAACATTGCTTCTTTGCGATGAAGCAACGAGTGCTTTAGATCCAGAGACAACGGATTCTATTTTAGAATTATTAAAGAAGATTAACGTTGAATACGGTTTAACGATTGTTCTTATTACCCATCAAATGGAAGTTGTTTCTAAAATATGTCATCGTTTAGCGGTAATGAGTGATGGTGTAGTCGTTGAATGTGGTAGTGTTCAACAATTATTTGAAAAACCGCAACATGAAGTTACAAAGCGTTTTATGCAGAGTGATCATGTGGATGTAGAAAAGTTACGCAAGGAATTACGACAATATTACCCGTATGGACAAATCGCTCGTCTTTCATTTGTCGGGGCATTAAGTAATCAACCTATTTTAGCCGAAGCGATGAAGTCAACAACGTTGTCGGTGAGTATTGTCAGTGGTCAAATTACACCATCTCAAAGTGGTCCATTAGGTACTATCGTTGTTCATTTATCCAATGGTAGTGATCAAGAAATGGCTCATTTTACAAAAAAATTAAGTGAGAAAGGAGTATTGGTGGAAATATTATGATGGCATTGATACAAAAAATTGATTTGATGCAAATGTTGTTGGCATTACAAGAAACATTGTTTATGACATTTTTCTCTTTATTAGTGTCATGCATCATTGGTTTATTCATTAGTATTTTACTTCTTATTACAAGTAGTGGTGGATTATTTGAAAATAAAATCATCAATCAAGCAGTTGATTTTATTGTAAATTTATTTCGTGCTATACCATTTATTATTTTAATGTTTTTATTACTTCCATTAACGCAACTATTAGTGCATACGATGTTAGGTGCTAAAGCGGCCTTACCTTCTCTGATAGTTGCGGCATCGCCATTCTTTGCACGAATGTGTGTGATTGCCTTTACGGAAGTGGATAAAGGAACAGTAGAAGCAAGTAAAGCGATGGGGGCAACGCCATGGCAAATTATTACTAAGGTGTATTTGCCTGAGGCGATGCCGGCCATCGTATCGGCAATTAGTGTTTGTGGGATATCGCTTGTCTCGTATACCGCCATGGCAGGAGCTATTGGTGCTGGTGGTTTAGGACAATTAGCGTATTTATATGGACTTGTTCGTCGTAACAATCCTACCCTTGTTTTAGCGACGGTATTAATACTAGTCATTGTATTTATCATTCAAGGTATTGGTGATAAGGTGTCAAAGAAAATCGATAAACGATAAAAGGAGAGAAAAAATGAAAAAATTATTATTGCTTTGTGCAGCATTACTACTAGTTGTTTCACTAACATCATGTACTAAAAAAGAAGAAGTTTCTAACAAACTCACTGTGGCAGCTACTCTTGATCCACATTCTAAAATATTAGAATTTGCGAAACCGATTTTAAAAGAAAAACATAACATTGAGTTGGAAGTAAAAGTATTGGATGATTATTATATTTTTAATAAAGCACTTAATGCGGGTGAAATTGATGCGAATTATTTCCAACACGTTCCATTTTTTAACAAAGAAGTTTCTGAACATAAGTATGAAATTAGTAATGTAGCTGGTATTCATATTGAACCATTTGGTTTTTATTCACAAAAGATTAAAGATATTTCTGAATTACAAGATGGTGCTACGATTGTTATTAGTAATTCCATTAGTGATCATGGTCGTATCTTATCAATTCTTGATAAAGCTCAAGTTATTACGCTTAAAAAAGGTGTGGATGCGATGAGTGCAATGGTAAGTGATATTGAAAGTAATCCAAAAAACATTAAATTTATTGAAATTAAACCAGAGTTATTAGCGTTATCATACCAACAAAAAGAAGGTGATTTAGTCGCTATTAATGGTAATTATGCAATTGGTGCTGGCTTAAATCCAACAAAAGATGCGATTATTTTGGAACAAGCGGATGCTACTAACCCTTATGTAAACATCGTTGCGGTGAAAAAAGGTCATGAACAAGATAAGAATATCTTGGCATTAATTGAAGTATTAAAATCAGAAGAAGTAAAACAATTTATTAGTAAAACATATAGTGATGGTAGCGTAATCGCTGCGAATTAAAATAATGACTCTATTGCATTGTATTGTATGGTACAATTGTAATGGAGTTTTTTTAGGAGAAAAGGTATGAATGGTTGGCTAATATGCAATGGTAGTTTACAAAGTAAAAAATTTCATGATATGAATGAATTTATTATAAAGAGTGCCGTTAGAAAAAATATTTCATTAACGCTTTTGACGAATGAAGAAGTATTAATGATGTGTGATGGTGATAATCGTATTGTTGTTGATCATGCGAGAAAACCAGATTTTGTGTTGTTTTTAGATAAAGATGTAATATTAGCTAGAACGATGGAATTAAGTGGTTTACGCGTGTTTAATCGTGCTTCAAGCATTGCTTTATGCGATGATAAAATTAAAACATATCAACAATTATCGCGATATCATCTACCAATTCCAACGACTATTTTTGCGCCATTATTGTTTGTATATCATGATAATCGCGCTTTTTTAGCGAAGGTGGAACAACAATTATCGTATCCAATGATTATTAAAGAGGCATTTGGATCGTTTGGTGAACAAGTGTATTTTATTGAAAATCGCCAACAATTAATTGATAAATATTGTGAAATATGGAATAAACCACATTGTTATCAACAATTCATTGAAAGTAGTAAAGGAAGAGATGTTCGTATCTATGTTGTAAAAGATAAAGTTGTCGCTGCGATGGAAAGAAACAATGATCATGATTTTAGAGCGAATATTACGTTGGGTGGAACAATGAAGAAGATTGAGTTAAGTGATGACTGGAAACAATGCGCTATTAATGCGTCTAAAGCACTTAATCTTGATTTTTGTGGTGTTGATATTTTATATGGTGATGATGGAAAACCAATACTTTGTGAAGTGAATTCGAATGCACATTTTATTAATTGTTATAAGTGTACAGGAGTAAATGTAGCAGATTATATTTTTGATCATATCATTGAGGAAATTTATGGTTAAAGGATATTTAATATATAATCGTTGCGATGCTGAAAAAAATACGTGGTTTATTCAACATTTAATTGATGTTAGTAAAGCGATGTCAATGGAGCTACTCTTGTTGATTAAAGAGGAATGTCAGTTTATTATTGAACATCAAACACAGCGAATAGTATGTAAAAATCAACAACTTGACGAAGTAGATTTTGTTATTAATCGAACTCGTGATAGCTTAATTTCTCAATTTTTTGAAAGTATGAACATACGTGTGTTTAATAGTAGTTTTGTCACTGATGTAGCTAATCATAAAGGAAAATCGCATGTGTATTTTAAACGTTATTTTCCGTGCCTTACAACAACGTTATTACCAAAGGATAGTGATAGCACTTATTTATCGTATCCACTTGTAATAAAGAGTGTTGGTGGCCATGGTGGCAAAGAAGTAGAAATTGTGGTGAACGAACAACATCTTGAAAGCATGCGCCAACAATTTTCGAATAATGATTGTATAATACAAGAAATCGCTAGTGAAAAAGCAGTAGATATAAGAGTGTATGTTGTTGGTTCAAAAATTTGTTTAGCGATGAAACGAGAAGCGGTGAGTGGTTTTAAAGCTAATTTTAGCTTAGGCGGAAAAGCTTCTGTTGTTGAACTTGATGAAACAATCAAACTAAAATTAAATGACGTTCTTTCAGAAAGAATGTATGATTTTGTTGGTTTTGATTTTATTGTTGATGAAAATCAATGGTATTTTAATGAGTTAGAAGATGTGGTTGGATCACGTATGGTGTATGAACATACGGATATAGATATGGCTGTATTGTATATGCAGTGGATAAAGAAGGAGATTGTATGAAATCGTATTTAGAAAAATATGCGAAGCTTGCGGTTACAATGGGTGTTAATGTTCAAAAAGGACAATTGTTAGTTATTAGTGCACCAGTAGAAGCGTATGAGTTTGTGCAACTATGTGTTAAAGAAGCGTATGAAGTAGGAGCTGGTGAAGTAGAAGTTCGCTATAGCGATGCTTTAATTACAAAGTATCATTATGAATACCAAGAAACTAAGCGTTTAAAAGATATTGCAACATGGGTTATTGAACGTCAAAAACATGCGGTGGAAGAAAAAGGTTGTTTTTTACACATTGTCAGTGATGTTGTCGGTAATTTAAAGCACATTGATGCGAATAAATTACAAGAGGTGTCCATGGCGCAGTCGCAAGCGATGCAGCCATTTCGTTATTATACGATGAACAATATTGGTCAATGGTGTGTAATCGCTTATCCAAATAAGCAGTGGGCAACAACAGTGTTTCCTGAGTTAAGTGAAGAAGAAGCGATGAAAGAATTATGGTCAGCTATTTTTAAAAGTGTACGCATTGAAGAAGATAATGATGTTGTCCAATGTTGGAAGGATCACAATAAAAAACTAGCGTATTATAATGAACAATTAAATAAGTATAATTTTAAAACCCTTCATTTTAAAAACAGTTTAGGTACGGATTGTATGGTTGATTTAGTGGAAGGTCATCGTTGGTGTGGTGGTAGTGAGAAAAACGCTGATAATGTGGAGTTTAATCCAAATTTACCAACTGAAGAAACATTTACGACACCGAAAAGAAACGGTGTAAATGGGGTAGTTGTAGCGACAAAACCACTTAATTATCAAGGAAAATGCATTGAAAATTTTAGTTTTGTGTTTAAAGATGGTAAAGTAGTTGATTTTCATGCGGAAAAAGAACACGATGTTTTAGCTAATTTATTGTCATTAGATGAAGGTTCTTCTTATTTAGGTGAAATTGCATTGATTTCTCATGAAACACCAATTTCACAAATGAATGTGTTATTTTATAATACATTGTTTGATGAAAATGCATCGTGTCATATGGCATTAGGAGCTTCTTATCCGACGTGTATTAAAGATGGTGATACGCTGACTAGTGAACAACTTCTTGAGCGCCAATCAAATCAATCGATGGCGCATGAAGATTTTATGTTTGGTAGTGCTTGTATGAATGTTGTTGGTATTACGTATGATAATCAGCATATTCAATTATTTAAAGAGGGGAATTTCTGTATTTAGTATGTATCATGTTAGAGATATAAAAAAATATGCTCAATGTCCTAAAATGTTCTGGTTAAGTTATCATCATCATGATGAGCGTGAGAATTATAATTGTCGCTTGGATGTTGATTTAACTCTTTTAGCTGTGCAATTTTTACAATTGAATGAGTATTATTTAGGGACATCATCTGACAAAAATGAACAAACGTTTGAAAAAATGAAACAATACACTGCTTTAGTGGATGCGCGTTTTGAAGCGCAATCACTTCGTGTTAAGATTCCAATTATGGTAAAAGGTGAAAGTGGTTGGAAAGTGTATTTTACAAGTTCTTCTCTTTTTCCGAAAGAAAATGAAGTGAATAGCTTAAGTCATTATGTGTGGGTTTTATTACAACTTTCTATCGATATTGAATCGATTGATATTATTCATGTTAATAGTAATTATATCCGCCAAGACACCCTAAATCCTACTCGATGTTTACTTATGAGTTCTTCTTTTTATACTGATTCTGAAAAAAAAGGTAGAAGAATAAAAAAGGTTCTTTTAGAGAAAGCTCATCGTATTAATCCTGTTGTTAAAAAAATGGATGAAGTAGTAGCTTTAAGTAGAAGTGAAATTGATCATAGTGTCTTGTGTACAAAACATAAACAATGTTCGTATTCACAGTTGTGTCAACCGATGATTCATGAAGATAAAGATGATTCCATCTTAACGCTAATCAATAGTCACAATAAAGTGAAAATGAAAGATGAAGGCATTGAATCACTTAAAAACGTTAATTTACAACTAGTGGAAGGTACTAGACAACAGTATGCGCAAATACGCGCAAGTCAAACAGAAAGCGGCATTTTTTATGATCGATTAGCGCTTAAATTTTGGTTAGAAGATATTAACTATCCTATTAGTTTTTTAGATTTTGAATGGGATAGTTTTGTGATACCACCATATGAAGGAATGAAAGCGAATGAGGCTCTTACGTTTCAATATTCTCTTCATATTTTAAATGAACATAATGAACTTATTCATAAAGAATATTTAGGAACTGGTGATTGTCGTGATGAATTAATCCAACAATTAATTCGTGATTTACCTAAAAAAGGAACGATTTTTTCTTATAATGCTTTTGGTGCAGAAATGTTACGTTTAAATGAAATGATGAAAAGAAATAAACAGTATACTAAACCATTAAAAAACGCGATAAAGCGCCTTAAAGACATGTCTGACCCCTTTATTATGGGTGTTGTGTATGCGATTAAGATGAAAGGACAATACTCCCTAAAAAGCGTTATGGGGGCTTTAAGCAGTGAAGGATATTACAATGATTTGCAAATAGCGAAAGGAGTTGATGCGGTTATTCAATGGCGTCAATTAGACCGCAATCAACAGTTTGATACAAAAGAAACAAGAGAGATGTTACTTCAATATTGTTCGATGGATACTCTTGCCTTAGTAAAATTATATGAATGGCTAAATGAATTAATACAATAAAAAAACATCAAAATATCGACAACACAATGTCGTTGTAATATAATAACAACGAAAAGTGGTGATATGATGAAGAAAAATAAAGGATTTACCTTAGTTGAGTTAATTGTGGTTATTTCAATATTGGCTGTTTTGGCTTTAATACTAGTTCCTTCGGTACTTGGTTATGTTGTTCATGCTCAAAAAGTAGTCGATGAAAACAATGTTAAACAACTTAATACAATGACAACAATGACGTCTGTAAAATTAGATCAAGAAATACCAGTGATGTTTAAAGATACACTTTCTGATATTCAACGATATCGAATCATTAGTGAAAATGAAAGTGCAGCTCTTCCTAACTGTGCACGAAAAAACTATGTTTTTAAATGGAAAGAGGATATTAATCAATGGATTAGTACGCCAAATACGGCGAAATCAAGTGATTTTACCATTAAAGACGGTTGGATTACTGGTGTTTTGTTAGGACCTATGGAAAAAGATATTATTTTTAATGGAACTGATTTTAAAGAAATGATTAAAGGGTTTAAATTAAATGAGAATCAAAAGTATGAATTGAACAATTTAATCATCACTAATTTATCTTCTAATTACACAAAAGATAATCCATTTATTATCTCACCAACTAGTTTTAAAGGCTCTACATCAATTGACAACGTTGAACTGCCAAACTATGTAAAGGTGGAAGGTTGGGCATTTGAAAATACGCCAATAAAGACAGTATCATTAGGTGAAAACGCACAGTTGGATAAGGGTTCTTTTTATAATTCGAAGTGTGAATCAATTGCCATTGGTAATAACAGTACGATAAGCAATTATGCCATATCAAATAATAACAATGAGTTAACTTCCTTAACAATTGGGGAAAATTGTTCTATCGGTGCTGGTGCCGTTTCGGGAAATTTTAATAAGTTAACGACAATCACAATAGGTGATGGATATCAAATACCTAATGGTGAATGCGGCTTTAATATTTCTATTGATGGTCGAAAAACTGATTTTGATACTGCATTGGGGAACAATGGATCCGGAACATATGAATATAAAGAGGGTCAATGGAAAAAGAAATAATGTGTTCATTTCATGAAATTTATGAACATATCTTTCAAAACTATAAATATTTGATATAATAAATGTAACAGAGGAGGATTTGTTTATGAGATTTGAAATAGTTGGAAAAAATGTACCAGTAACGGATGCGATGCGTTCAAAGATTGAAAACAAGCTATCATTTTTGGATAAGTACTTGTTGATTGATCCAGAGACAATTGCAAGGGTTGTGGTAAGGGTGTATCCAAACTCCCAAAAAATTGAAGTTACTATCCCAACACGTGTTGGACAGTTGCGTAGTGAAGTTGTTCATGAAGATTTATACGCAGCAATTGATTTAAGTATTGATAAATTAGAAGATCAAATCCGAAGACAAAAAACGCGTTTATCTAGAAAACATAAAGATAAATTAGCAAAAGCATTTATTGAAGAAGATACAAAAGTTCTCCAAGAGGTAGATATTCCTGTTAAAACAAAAACAATTAAAGCTGAAATGATGGATATGGAAGAAGCAATTATGAAGATGGAAATGCTTGGTCATAGTTTCTTTATTTACACTGATTCAGAAACAGATACAGTGAGTGTTGTATACCGTCGTCATAGTGGCGGTTATGGTTTAATCGAAACTGAATAATAAGTGAAAGTTGGATAAAATTCCAACTTTTTTAGAGTTGTGATCGAATGTATATGATTAATTAACGGTCCATTAAAAAAAGCACAATTGTGCTTTTATTTTGGAACGATGATTTGTTGGTCTCCTTGTTCAATTAAACCTGACCATATTTTATTGTTGATCATCCACATTTTAATGTCTTGAACGCTCATTGGATTTTCACTGTTGTATTGAAGCATGTTGTTGACAGTGACGGATTTATCTTTTATTGTGACACTGACAAAGGCAGGATAGTTGTTGATTCCCCATTCATCTTTTAATCGTATCGTTGTAAAGTTTTTTTCTAGTTCAGTAATATCGACCCATTCAATATACGATAATGCAGTTGGATCTTTTGATTCAATACTTTTTAATACGGTGTTTTCAATATATTGGCAGTCTTGGTTGGTTGAGGAACAAAAGAATAAATAATGGGTTGAAGCTTCTCCACTATTGATTAAATAGTCATGAAGGCTTTCGTATTCTAATGTAATGGTTGTTTCAACAGCTGCTGATTTTACTTGTTTTTTGTCAGATTGAAAAATAGAATAGAAGGATAATAATATATTAGCGAATAGTAACAAACTAATAACGGTAATACTTATTTTTTTTGTCATAAAAACCTCCTAATAGTTGATTTAAAAAAAATGGGAATCATCCCATTCATTTTCACTGGCAGGGGTGGAGAGGATCGAACTCCCGTCAACGGTTTTGGAGACCGTTGTACTACCATTGTACTACACCCCTGTGGTGATCCGTACGGGATTCGAACCCGTGAATGACGCCGTGAAAGGGCGCTGTGTTAAACCGCTTCACCAACGAACCATAGTGCTAATATATATTATCATAAAGAAAACCGTAAAACAAGTAAAAAATTATTGTATTGATAAAAATTTAAAAGTATAATGAAACATATGTCAATATGGAGGGAAATATGAGTAAAAATAAGTCTAAATCAGGCGTTCCAGTTTGGTTAGTAGTCATTTTATCGTTAGCGATGGGAATAATTACTTTTTTTGCGACGGAATATTTTAAAGCAAAGGCATTATATAAAAGTGAATATCCTATTTATAGCCAAGAGTTAATTAAAAGTCTTGGAAAAGATTCAAGTGAAATGAAAAAGATTTCAATGTTTTATAACTCTGAACAATTAAAGTCAATATTTGAAGAAACTGTAGTTAGTAATGATGACATCGAAGAAGCAGTTACTAAGGATGGAATTGAAGTTATTTATATTAAAGGTTCAACGTATCAAGGAAAATTGATGATTGTTCATCGACCAGAAGATGTAATAGTAGCGGTAAATCCTACGCTTGATTCAAGTGGTGCAGGTAAATCAATTGAAGAGTACGTAAAAATGCATAAAGGTATTGCGGGTATTAATGCTGGTGGTTTTGAAGATAGTGGTGGAACAGGTAACGGTGGTCAAGCTTGGGGTATTGTTATTTCAGACGGCAAGCTTATCAGTGGTAAACCTAGTGATTTTTCTTCAGTTATAGGTATTAATTATGACAACAAGCTAGTTGTGGGTGATATGTCAGCGCAACAGGCATTGGAATGGAATATTCGTGATGCGGTGACATTTGGTCCTATCTTTATTGATAAATTTAAAGTTGTCTTTGAAAAGGGTAGACATCCAAACCTTAATCCTAGAACTGTTATTGGACAACGTTCTGATGGAAGTTTTCTTTTGTTAGTTCTAGATGGTAGACAACCAGTTTCTTTTGGTTCAACATATGAGGATGTCATTGATATTATGAAACAATACTATGCAATGACTGCAGCGAATTTGGATGGTGGAAATTCTACGATTATGACATACAATGGTGAAACAATTAATAGTCCAGTGTCAATTTATGGTGCAAGAAGTTTACCAACAGCATTTGTAGTGAAGGGGAAATAACATGAATAAAAAAGGAATGAATCCATTGATCGCAACAACGATTTTGCTTGTAGTTGCTACGTTGTGTGTTTTCTTTAGTGTACTATCAGTAAAAAAAGTAAAAAATGATGTTGCTGAAAAAGCTAAAGCAATGCCAGAAAGTGCGATTAGTGAGTATTTGAAATTAGTAAAAGAAAAAAAATATGATGATATTTATGCAAATTCATTAATTGTGGATAATCATTTAAATTCTAAACAAGATTATATTGAAGGATTAGAAAATACATATGGCACTATTTCAGTTTCTGATTGTAGTTTTCAATTAGAAGAAAAACTTGATGATGCGATGTTGTATAATGTTGTTGTTAACAACAAAAAAATAGCGGCATTAAAATTAATAAAAAAAGACAACACATGGCAAGTCTCAACAATCTTTAAGGGAAATAATGCCTATATTGTAGAAGTACCGGTAGGTGTTCATTTAATTGTTAATGATATTGAAGTAAGTGATAGTTTTATATTAGGAAATAATCAACAGGCGATGAATTTTTCGGGAATTGCTGAAAATGTGAATGCACCTAAAGTTGTTCGTTATGGCTTAAAGAATTTAGTGTCTTTTCCAACTATTACAACAAAAGAGCCAGGTTATAACGTAATCAAGGATGTGTTAAGTAATACGTATTATGTTGGTAAAGAAGTGTCGGATTCAACGTTAGAAAGTGTCTTTATTGATAGTGCGACAACTTTAGCGAAATATCCTACGAAAGATACTAGTCTTGGTGCTGTAAGTAGTATTAGTATGGCGGATAGTGATTTCTATCGTCGCATTAAAACATTAGATAATCAATGGTATGCGCCGCATTCGCTTGCTCAATTTTCTAATTATAATGTAAGTGATATTGTGCAACAAAATGAAACATCAATGATTGGAAATATTTCTTTTGATTATGATATTGCTTCAGGAAGTGCTCGTAAAACATATCACTGTGGCTATCAAATGAGTTTTATCAAAATAGGTGACTTATGGAAAATTGCCGGGTTTGCGATTGATAATGATTTAAACCCATTAAATAAAAAGTAGGAAACTACTTTTTTATTTTAGATACATTGACAGGTGAGGTATCTTGATATAATATATACTTAAAGGAGGGGTGGTATGTTAGTTTTATCAGATATCATTCGTGGATATACCGATACGATTATTTTATCGATGTTAGAAAAACGTGATAGTTATGGTTATGAAATAAATAAAACGATTTCAGAAATGAGTGATAAACAATTTGAATTGAAAGAAGCAACACTGTATACGACCTTTAGACGATTAGAAGATGGCGGTTATATTTATTCTTATTGGGGTGATGAAAACTTAGGTGCAAGGCGACGATATTATGGCATTACGCCACTTGGAACTAAATTATTAGCGGAAAATAGAAATGATTGGCAAAAGGCAAAAATATTGATAGATAACCTATTAAAGGAGAAAAGCGATGAACAATAAAATTGAAAGTTATGTAAAAAGTTTATTTAAAAATGTACCTCCAACTAAAAAAGCAATCGAACTTCAAAATGAAATTAGCAGTAATTTATTAGCTCGATACGAAGATTTAATCAAAGAAGGAAAATCTGAAAGTGAAAGTTTTGGTTTAGCTGTAGCTAGTATGGGTGATATTGATGAATTGATCAAAGAAATTATGCCTGATGATGTGTATAACACAGAAAGAAAACACTATTTAGAGCGAAATGGAAAATTATCGGCAGGTTCGATATTCTTTATGATAATGGCTCCAGCTTTACTTATCTTCTTTACAACTGTAATTGATAGTGATGGTGTAGTTGGTGTTAGTGTGTTCTTGTTGTGTATAGCTATAGGTATAGCACTAAAAATATATAGTGATTCCTCAACACCAAGTGAATTTAAAGAAGAGAAAAAAATTAAGAATAGTCGATTTAAAAAGATTGATTCTTTAATTGGTTATATTACTATTTTGGTATATTTCTTTGTTTCTTTTACCACTCATGCATGGCACATCACATGGCTAATTTTCTTTATTGGCAATATCGTTAGTCGTATTATTGGCTTGTCAATCAATGAGGCTGATGATGAGTAGAAAAAATGAAATACTTTTAAATAGTGCATTACTAGTATTGTTGGTTACGTTATTAGTTTTATTTTTAAATCCATCGTCCTTAGTCGTTAAAATGCCATTTTTAACGAAAAACAGTTTATCGTTGAATGAATCATTTTCTGATATTCATTCCATTATGATAGATGTTGTTTCTGAAGATGTATTGATTAAACAACATGAAAGCGATGTTGTCGAAGTGCGTTATGAAGGATTTCATCAACCGAATCTTTCTTTAAAAAACAATACATTAACCATTGAAGCAAAACATGTTGGCTTTTCACTATTTAAACAAGGTGGAAAAGTTGTGATTCTTGTCCCTAAAATAATCTTTGATGAAATAAATTGTACGACGGTTAGTTCTAAAATGGAAATTGATGTTGTTACCCATACGATTATAACGGATACAATCAGTGGAAAAACAGTGATTGAGAGAAATGCAACAAGCAATAAAATCAATTCCATCAGTGGTAAAGTAGAGATTTCACTTGTAGAAAAAGGCAACGTTGACTGTGAAACTGTTTCTGGTAATGTGATTATTACGATAGATGATACTCTTAATAGTTCAACCACGTTTTCTAGTGTTTCCGGTAAATTAAAAACAAGCAATAAAAATGAATCGACAATACCGGATTGTATCATTCAAGTTGAAACAGTTAGTGGTAATTGTAGTATTGAATAATGAAGAGGTATAATCTATGTTTGTACAATATGTAGCGACATCTTTAGGAATTTTTAAAATTGAAGCAAATCATGATGGAATTGTAGAACTTTCTCTTGTTTCTAGTAGTAATGACGATAAACCGAATTATCATACCAATCTTGCAAAACAACAGTTGTTGCAGTATTTAAAAGGGGAAAGAGTTGATTTTAGTGTTCCTTTGGTATTACAAACAACTGAATTTCAAAAGAAAGTGTACGATTATTTAATTACAATTCCTTATGGAAGTGTTTGTAGTTATAAGGATGTAGCTGTAGCTATTGGTCATGAAAAAGCGTATCGAGCGGTTGGAAATGCGAATAATAAAAATAAACTTCCTATTTTTATTCCCTGTCATCGTATTGTTCAAGCAAATCATTCATTAGGTGGATATGCTTATGGTGTCGACATGAAACAGAAATTATTGGATTTGGAACAAAAAGGAATAGTGATTGAAAAAAAATGAACTTTTAAGTTCATTTTTTATATAATCCAACAAGGTGATGTAGTGATTAATCGAGTATTCTTTTCGCCTTGAAACAATCCAACCACTTCAAATCGTAAAGTTCCTTTTTCAATGGAAATTGTTGTATCAATAGTTAAAGATGTTGTAGTTAAAATTGTCTTTTCATTGTTTAAAACAACAATTTTTTCACATGTAATTGATAAATGTTGTAGTGAATCAAGAGCTGTCTCTAAAATTTCTATTGATAACATATAGTTACCACTTATAAATTCATCACCTAAATAATAGTTGTTTGAATCATCACTAATACGATAAGTAAACAAAGGACCAAGAGTGATGTAGTTATTTCCTTTTTTTAGTGATTGTAAGACATTTTTTTCATTTAATTCATTGACACCAATATATGTTAAAGCAATACTGACACCTTCTTTATTAGGTCCGTGCCAATCACGACCAGAAACACAACTAAGTCGATAACCTTGATTAATTAAGGAAACCCAAAATTCATACGCTTTTTCGTTATAATCGTTATCGAGTGGATTTGGACTATTATAAATTTCTATATAATCAATTAAATTATAATCATTGATTTGATATTCCCATCGACAACCGGTGCAAACTGGATTGCCAATAGCGAAAGGATGAGCAATACCAACAAGAACACCTTCTTCTTTTTTTACTTCTTTTATTTTTTCTTCAATGTTTTCAAGTGTTGTATTTCGCCAATCTACTAGTTTATTTGTTCCTAAAACTAACATATGGCCATGGTATGTTGTCCATTCAATTCCTTTTCCAACAAAGATTGTATGATTTAAATTTTTTGATATTGTTTCATGATAACTACTTTGAGTATTGTGATCCGTCATAAAATATCCAGCATAACCAAAATCAATGGCACTTTTGTTTAATTGTTCTACATCAAAACTTCCATCGCTATGCTTCGTATGGGTATGTAATTCTATTGGATAATATTTCATTATTCGACCTCCACTGATAAAGATACTTCTATATCACATCCAATGTGATGAGCATTTAATTGTACTTCCCAATCACCTTTAACGATTTCAATTTTATTAAAACCTTCTGATGCAAAGTCTTTAGAAATGATGTTTTTTTGTAAGTCTCTTTTATTATGATACGCTCCAAGGTATTCATTGTTACAAGAAAGTGAAATTGTTATTAGATTTTCAAGCTTCATTTCTTTTGCTTTATTCATCATTTCTTGATAGTTTTTACTCGATTTTTCAATATCTCTACAAATGGTTTGTATTATTTTTTCATACGCTATTTCATCAGGTACTAAACGAGGAGTATACGTAAAATTAATAATTAATGTTGTATAGTCTTCATGTAATATAAAAGGAAATTTGATGTTTGTTTGATTATCAATAGGTGTAAGTTTTAAGTTTTTTTCAAAAATTTTCATTAATTTTTCTCCCATTTAGATTGTTTCATATTTGTATATATGTATACAAAAGCTGAGAATGAACAAATCATGAACATGATTAAGGATAAGGCTGCGGCTTTTTCGTATTCTCTAAAGCTTGAAAATTGTTGATTTAAAACAACTCCTAACATTTTCTTAGAGTTACCACCAATAAGATAAGGTGTTGTAAATGAGCCGACATTTGACATGAAGACAAATGTTGCGGCTACTAGTGCATCTTTATAGCTTAGTGGAAAGATAATGTCTTTGAATAGTATTATGTTATTAGCACCAACATCTTTTGCACTTTCTATATTTGAAGTGCTAACACTTGATAAGGCACTAGCGATTATCAATGTTGCGAAGGGAATGTTGAACCATATATTTGTATAAATAATACCTTTTTCGGTATACATGAAACCTAGTTGTAAATTAACATTAAATAACAATGCAATCCTATTGATTAAACCTGCGTCACTAATGATTTGTTTTATCGCGTATACCGCAACCATTCCGGGAATAAATCTTGGGATAAGAATTAAGTTATAAAGTGTTTTACTAATTTTACTTTTTGAAAATCGAACATAAATGGCGAAGGGGTAGGCAATTATAATTGTTAGAATAACCGTTGAAAAAGAAATGAATAAGGTGAACATAATGTTTCTTAACATGATTGGGTTAGTAAAATAGTATGTATAATGTTCAATGGTAAATCCACCGGCTTCACTTTGAAAACTTCTAATGATAGAAGATATAATTGGTAATAAAACAAAGGTAATAGTGATTAAAAGGGTAGGTGTTATACATATATAAGGAAAGATTTTTTCAACTTTATTTTTCATAGTTTCCTTTCTATAAAGAACGGGAATGTCCCGTTCTCTACAATTATTCTAATATTGCGATTTCTTCATTCCAACGTTTGTTTAGTTCTTTTGTTAGCGAACCAATATTTTGGGTTCTAAAGTCTTCTAGTTTGAAATCTGCAAGTTTAGAAGCGTTAGTTGACTTAACGTCTTTTAGATCAATCACAGGGAATGCGGCCATACCATCTAATAAGATAGTTTGTGCTTCACTAGACATTACAAAGTCTAATACGGCATGAGCACCTTCTGTATTAGAAGATAAGGAAGGAATTGCGATTGTTGCAAGTTCTCCGGTAAATCCAGGTTTAATTTGTGTCATTTTAATAGATTCAGGTAAAGTTCCTTGTTTTTGTTGTGTTAATACCATATCTACCCATTGAGTAGTCATTTCAATTTGACCATTTGAAAGTAAATCTAAACTTCCTTGGTTTTTATGAGGATAAATAACTTTACCACTTGATTTGTACATATATGGGTGTAATTCTTTTAATAAATCAAACCCTTTGTTCCATTGATCTTTCCACTTTGCATCACTGCTTAACAACGCTTCTTTATCAAGTTGGTTATATACGCTAGTTATTACAAAAGATGTACCTGATCCTCCAGAATCTGGTGTACAATAGGTAAACTTACCAGGATTAGCTTTAATCCATTGATACAATTCTTCTGCAGTTTTTGGAGGGTTTTTCACTTTATTTGAATCATAAGCAAGAACTACTGTAGTTCCTCTATATGGTACTAAGTGTTTTTCTCCTTCTTTAACGGTTGTCGCAAGATTTTTATAGTTTGGTAGTTTTGATTTATCTAAATTTAAGAAAATATCTTCTCCACCTTCTTTGATGTATGTTTTATATTCTGCACTAGAAACTTCAATAATGTCATAACCGGCATTTTTTTCTTTTGCTTTGTATGCGGCTAATACTCTGTCTAAAAGGCTAGTAGCGCCAGTTCCAGAGGCAATATGTTCAATTTTTAATTCGTATAAGTCTTTGTATTTTGATTTTGTATTGAATTCGGTTGCTAACATGCCCCAAGCATTTTTAACGTTGTCACTTCCTCCTGTCCAAAGTGTAACTATCGTTTTTTCTTTTTTTGTTTCTGTTTTGTTTGTTTCTTGTGTACATCCACTCATTGATAACAGCATTGCGATGCTTAGTAGTAAAGCTAGAAGTTTTTTCATTTAGTGTCTCCCTTCGTATTCTCTAAATTTCAATATATCAAACGTTACATTATTCCCTTCATAAATGTTTTCCATTTCATTTCTTGTAATATAAGCTTTAATGGAAATAAAACCGTATTCAAGGATTAAAGAAGCGTAATGACCTAATAACATAATCGAAATAACTTTTGCATTGTATTTTCCTACAGTAGAGTTATAAATTTTAATTTCTTCAGGTCTAAATGCAATTGTTTTGTCATCTATTTCTAAGAAATTCATTTCTCCAATAAATGATGCGACATATGGATTGATCGGGTTATCATATATTTCTGTAGGAGAACCTATTTGAGCAATTTTTCCTTTGTCCATTACGACAATCCGATGTGACAAAGAAATTGCTTCTTCTTGGTCGTGAGTTACAAAGGCAATGCTTATATTTAATTCTTGTTGTATTTTTTTTAATTCTTCTCGCATTTGGACACGTATTTTAGCATCTAACGCTGAGAAAGGTTCATCTAATAAAAGAACTGTTGGTTTTAATAATAGAGAACGTGCTATCGCAATTCGTTGTTGTTGTCCTCCTGAAAGTTGGGTAGGATATTTATCTTCAAATCCTTTCATTTTTAAGAGAACCAATATTTCATCAATTTCTTTCTTTATTGTCTTTGGATCGATTTTTCTTAGTTTTAAGCCAAATGCAAGATTTTCATAAACAGACATATGAGGCCATAAATTATAACTTTGAAATACCATCGATGTTGGTCTTTTTTCAGGTGGAAGGCTAGTTATATCCACATCATCAATGATTATTTTTCCATCGGTTGCTTTATTAAATCCACCAATGGCCCGCAGAATTGTTGTCTTTCCACAACCAGAAGGACCTAATAAGGTTAATATTTCACCTTCATATACATCTAAATAAATATTTCTAACTCCATCACCATTTTCATAAATAACGGATAAGTCTTCGATTTTAATTTTTTTCGTTTTCAAATTTTTTCTCCTTATTTAATTTGTATCGCATCTGCAGTAATATGTTTTTTAAATACTGTAATAATGATTAATGATGGAATGATTAGTATTAACGAGAATACAGCGCCGGCGGTAATTGGATAATCCATAATAACGCCATACATTTCCGTAGCCATTGTATTGATTTGTGGAAACCCTATAAGCAACGTTCCTTGTGATTCTTCCATTGAACCTAAGAACGTGAATATGCTCGCAATTGCAATTCCTGGAATTGCTATAGGAAGACTTACATGGAGAAATGTTTGAAATGGACTTGCGCCAACATCTCTTGCGGCTTCTTCTTGTTCTTTTCTTACTTTTCTAAATGCTCCCATTGGAAGCCAAACCATATAAATAAGAGTGTTGATAATGTGAATAATAATTACGCCAAGATATGTTCCCATCAAATTAAACTTATAAAATAAAATTGCCATCGAAACATATAATCCCATTTTTGGAAAAGCATTGGATAATAAATACGAGAACATAATTATTTTTTTTCCTTTAAAGTCATATCTTGATAAAGCATATGCGGCAGGTATGCAGATTAACAAAGAAATTACAGTAACACTAGTCGCAATGGTTAATGAGTTAAAAATGGATTTTACGAGGTTATCTCTTCCTAGTATGTATTTCCACCAATTAAACCCCCATTTATTTGGAAAGATTGATGGATATTGATACGTATTGGCAAAAGCTAACATAAAAGCATTTAATAACGGTCCATAAAAAAAGAGTATGAAAACTGTTGATAAAATATATTCCATAAATCCTCTTTTACCAAGTGCGTAATAAAGTCTTTTCAAATTCAGATATTTAAACATATTTTTCCCCTCTATACACTTACTTTACGAATTATAAATTCGTAGTATTAAATTTGAAGATGTTCAGTGTAAATTATTTGTATTATTTGTTAATAAAAACATGATAAACTATCATTTGAAAGAGAATATTATAGTAAGGATTGACAATTGATGAAAAGTGTCTACTCAATTTATCTTAACTTCTATGTATAATGGCTCTAGGAGGCTATTGTATGGCAGGATTAGTATTAGAAGGTGGTTCCTTTCGTGGTATATTTAGTGCAGGAGTAATGGATGAACTTCTCGCTAACAACATTGATTTTAATTATATTATTGGTACTTCAGCAGGTATTTCTAATGGAGCATCGTTTATTTCTAAACAAGAAGGTAGAAATTTACAAATTTTAAAAATATTTCGTAATGATAAACGATACGCAGGTATCACTAATTTAATCACTGATAAAAGCGTTATCGGTATTGAATTTGTCTTTGAAACGATTCCTAATGATTTATTGCCGTTTGATTATAAAACATATAGTGAGTATAAAGGAAAGGCTTTGGCGTGTGTTAGTAATGGTTATACGGGAAAAGCTGAATATTTAGATGTTACTCAGATTGATGAACACAATCAAGCGTATAAGGCAACATGTAGTATTCCTGGTTTATTTCCACCACAAATGATAGATGGTGTACCATATTTTGATGGTGGGGCGACGGATTCTATTCCGATTATTAAATCAATGGAAGATGGTAATAAAAAAAATGTGGTTATTTTAACACAGCCACTTGGTTATAAAAAAAGGTTTGGTTCAAAAGAAAAATTGGTTATTAAAACAATTCAAGCCGACTATCCAAAATTAGCGAAAGCGTTGGAAAAACGTGCTAAAATATATAATCTAACGATAGATTATATTAATCGTTGTGAGGAATTAGGGCTAGCGTTTGTTTTTAGACCAACACGTCCTATAAAAAGTTCTGAAAGTAGTATTGAAGTATTAGAGAGTATTTATTTAGAAGGGAGACAATGTGTAAAAGATCGTCTTGAAGAGTTACAGATCTTTTTAAAATAACGTATGGAGACTATTATATTAAGTGTATTATTTATTAGTTTATCGCTCGATGGTTTTGTCATTATGATGAAAAAAGGAGCGACAATGGCTAAAATATCATTAAAAAACTTGTTGTTGTTTGCATCAACATTTTCCTTTTTTCATGTAGGTGCGGTAACGATTGGTTTTCTTTTTGCGATTGCGTTAAAAATGAGTATTTTTTCTTTTTTAAATAAAGTTGTTTCTATTTTAATATTATTTGGTATTGGTATTATATACATTACGAAAGGAATTAAAATTGGTGATTTTAAAGAATCACTTGACTCTTCTTTTAATTTTAAAGGATGTGTCAAATTAGCATGTTTGACGAATTTTGATGCTTTTTTCTTAGGAATGGCGTTATCGCTCGTTGGCTATAACATATTAAGTCAAAATATTTTAGCGTTTATTGTTAGTTTTGTTTCAACGATTGCAGGACTTATGGTTGGTTATTATCAAGGATTAAGGTGGCAAAGAACAATAGAAGTGATGGCAGGTTCGGTATTAATGGTATTTTCACTTGTCATGGCTTGGCAATTATTGAGAGTTGTATGATGGACAGAAAAGCCATGATGAAAATGGCATTGGCAGAAAGTTTAATTACTTGTATGCGATCAATGCCATTTGAAAAAATAACGATTAAACACATTTGCGATGATACTGGTGTCATTCGTGCTACTTTTTATAATTATTTTATTGATAAATATGATGCTTTAAATTATATTGTGTATCAAGATGTGTATGAATCAGTTATTGAGTTTGTAAAAGAACGTGATTTTTCCAAATCCATTCAAATTATTTTAAAAAATGTACGACATCGAAAATCTTTTTATCAACAAGCATTTAAAATCGAAGGTCAAAATAGTTTTGAAAGTATGGTACTTCATGAGTTTGAACGGTTAATTTTATCGGTATTTTCAACAAATCGTAATGAAATGTATTTAAATGAACAATTTGATGATAATTTATTAGCTCAATATTATAGTCATAGTTTAACGTTCTTTATAAGAAAATGGGCGGATGTTTGTGATGACTCAACCATTGAACAATTTTCGGAAAAAATGCAGGTTTTATTAACGAATTCATGGGAATCATTTATAAAATAATCAAAAATTTAATGAAAATATTTGTAGGCAAAATAGATTGTGATATAATGATTTTCGAGGTGATCATATGAAAAAGATATATACTGGTAAAACAAAAGATGTTTATTCATTAGATAACGGAAACATATTACTAAAATTTAAAGATGATTGTACAGGAAAAGATGGAGTGTTTGATCCAGGAGAAAACGCTGTTGGCTTGACAATCGACGGTATTGGCAAACAAAATTTAAAAACGTCTGCGTATTTCTTTAATTTATTACAATCTAAAGGAATTAAAACACACTATGTATCAAGTGATATTGAAGAAGGTACAATGGAAGTATTACCGGTGACTTTAATTGGTCAAGGACTAGAAGTTATTTGTCGATTAGTAGCGACTGGAAGTTTTATTCGTCGTTATGGAGCATATATTACTGATGGAACACCTTTAAAAAGTCCACTTGTGGAAGCTACATTAAAAGATGACGCAAAAGGCGATCCACTTATTACGATGGAAGCTCTTAGTGTTTTAAATATTTTAACGGAACAACAATTTAATGAAATGAAACAATTAACGATTACCATGACAGAAATTCTTAGAGACGATTTAAAAAATAAAGGATTGGATTTAATTGATATTAAATATGAATTTGGTGTATTTAATGGAGAAGTTGTGTTAATTGATGAAATTTCAAGTGGTAACATGAGAGTATACGATCATGGTAAAAAACTTGTTCCAATGGATTTAACTGCTCGAATTTTAGCGTAAAAGGCACTTAGGTGCTTTTTTTTGTTTGGAAAATTGAAATATATTTTGTATACTTGTATGCAGGAGGTATTTTATGGTTAGAACAAATGATTTACAAACAAAACCAATTGGCAAATTATTAGTGAGTTTAGCTGTTCCAGCGATTATTGCTCAGCTGGTGAATTTATTGTATAACATGGTGGATAGAATGTATTTAGGAAGAATGGATAATGGAACCTTAGCGATGGCAGGATTATCCATTGCGGTTCCATTAATTACGTTAATTAATGCGTTTACGGCGTTAGTTGGTAGTGGTGGAGCGCCTTTAGTCGCTATTAAATTAGGGGAAAAAGATAAGGATGGCGCTGAAAAGATTATGACGCAATCGTTTGTTAGTTTACTTATTTCAGGTCTTCTTATTACAACTATCGTGTTACTGTTTCAAGATAAATTATTAGTGATGTTTGGTGCCCGTCATGACACATTAGAAGTTGCGAAGGAGTATATGGGTATTTATGTATTAGGAACGGTGTTTGTACAAATTACGATGGGAATGAATGCATACATCAATGCGCAAGGATATACTAAAATAGGGATGTCAACGATTGTTATTGGTGCAGTCATGAATATTATTTTAGATCCGATTTTCATCTTTACCTTTAAAATGGGTGTAGCTGGCGCAGCTTTAGCTACCATTATTTCTCAAGCTGTATCAGCTACATGGGTTCTTTATTTCTTATTTGGTCAACAAAGTACGATTAAAATTAGAAAAGAATATTTTAAACCGGATTTTAAAATTATTGCCGCAACTTTAGCGTTAGGGATTTCACCATTTGTTATGAGTGGTACGGAAAGTTTACTTCAAATTTCTTTCAACAATCAATTAGTATTGTATGGAGGAACTTTAGCTGTTAGTTCGATGGGAATTTTAATGACTTGTAACACCTTTGTGTTTTTACCGATTGTAGGTATTTGTCAAGGAGCGCAACCAATCATTAGTTACAATTATGGTGCGAAAGAATTTGAACGCGTTAAACAAGCGATTCGCTATACTGTTCTTTCATGTTTTGCAACTAGTGTCGTTCTTGCGATGACAATCATGTTTTTTGCACCATTATTTACCAGTATTTTCTCAAAAGATCCGGATTTAATTCGTTTAACTTCATGGGGAATGCGTATCTTTTTAATTGGTGGTTTATTCTTTGGTGCTCAAATTGCGTGTCAACAAACATTTATGGCATTAGGTCAAGCAAAGAAAAGTTTGTTTTTAGCGTTATTTAGAAAAGTATTTGTACTAATTCCTTTAATTTATGTGTTACCAATGATGATTGGATCATCAAGTATGGCGTTGAATGCGTCAAACAATGTTTCTGATTTATTGCTTCAAGCTCCAATGGTATTTGCGGTTATTTTAGCGGAACCGGTGTCGGATATGATTGCGACTAGTGTTACTGTGAGTATTTTTATTAAGTTTTATAAAAGTCATTTAAAGGTATCAAGTTAACTTCGGTTAACTTTTTTTTGTGTTAAGTTTATGTTAGTTTACTCCCTTTTTTAGTAGCCATTATGTATAATAAATGTAAGAGGTATCTTTATGAAAAAATATATTTTAGCGATTGATCAAGGAACAACGAGTTCTAGGGCAATCTTGTTTGACAAGCATTGCCAATGCAAAGGTGTAGGGCAAAAAGAATTTCCACAACTCTATCCAAAACCAGGATGGGTGTTACATGACGCCAATGAAATTTGGTTAAGTGTTTTATCGTGTATGGCAGAAGTAATGATTAATAGCGGTGTGTCACCAACAGAAGTTGCGGCTATTGGTATTACTAATCAGCGTGAAACAACGGTTGTTTGGGATAAAGAAACAGGACTTCCTATTTATGAAGCCATTGTTTGGCAATCTCGACAAACAAGCGATATTTGTGATGAATTAAAACAAAATGGTTTTGAAAACGTAGTGAAAGAAAAAACCGGGTTACCGATTGATCCTTATTTTAGTGGTACTAAAATAAAATGGATTTTGGATAATGTCTTGGGGGCAAGAGATAAGGTAGATCGTTTGTTGTTTGGAACAATCGATAGTTTTTTAGTGTGGAAATTAACCGGTGGGGAAAGTCATGTGACGGATGTATCCAATGCGAGTAGAACGATGTTGTTTAATATACATACGTTATCGTGGGATAAAGAGCTGTGTGATATGTTACAGATTCCGATGAGCATGTTGCCAGAAGTAAAATCAAGTAGTGAAGTTGTCGGTTATATTAAACCGTATAATTTCTTTAATGAATCAGTACCAATTAGTGGTATTGCCGGTGATCAGCAAGCAGCGTTATTTGGTCAAGCTTGTTTTGAAAAAGGTATGGCTAAAAATACAATGGGAACGGGTTGTTTTTTATTGATGAATACTGGTAATAAACCGACGATTTCTAAATCGGGGTTAGTTACAACCATTGCATGGAAAATAAACGATGAAGTGACTTATGCCTTAGAAGGTAGTGTGTTTGTGGCTGGTAGCGGTATTCAATGGTTACGTGATGAACTACATTTTTTTGAAAAAGCGAGTGAAAGTGAAAAACTAGCGTTACAAGTCTCTTCTAGTGATGGTGTGTATGTTGTTTTAGCGTTTGTTGGCTTAGGTGCACCATATTGGAATGATAAATGTCGCGGCGCTATTTTTGGCTTAACTAGAGGGTCATCACGCGGACATATTACACGGGCAACCCTAGAATCATTAGCGTATCAAACAAAAGATATTTTAGATGCGATGCAAAAGGATTCAGATGTTGACTTAAAGTGTTTACAAGTAGATGGTGGTGCTGTTGCGAATAACTATTTGATGCAATTTCAAAGTGATATGGTACAAGTTGATGTAAAACGTCCTAAAAATTTAGAAACGACGGCATTAGGTGCTGCTTTTTTAGCCGGTTTAGCGGTATCGTTTTGGCAGTCTAAGGAAGAAATAAGTAACTATATTGAACTTGATCGTGTATTTAGTCCGATAATGGAAAAAAAGGAAGCGAAAAAAATGTATGATGGATGGATTAAAGCAGTTAACTCATGCATGAGCTATGAGGTGGAAAATGATTGATGTACTTATTATTGGTGCTGGCATTAATGGAACATTGATTGCTCGTGAGTTAAGTAAATATGAGTGTGATGTTGTGGTGATTGATAAAGAGAATGATGTTGCCAATGCGACAACAATGGCTAATAGCGCCATTATTCATACTGGACATGATCCAAAAGAAGGAACATTAAAGGCTACGTTAAATGTTCGCGGTCACGAGTTGATGAGGCAAGTATGTGAGGAATTATCATGTGATTATAAAGAAATTGGTGGCTTTGTTATCGCATGTAGTGAAGAGGAAAGAAAAGAAGTAGAGCGTTTGTATAATCAAGCATTAAAAAGGAATATTCCTTGTGAAATAGTTGAAAGAGACACTTTATTACAGTATGAAAAAAATTGTAGTGACATGGTTGTCTGTGCTTTGTATTTGCCTACAACCGCTATTGTAACACCATGGGAAATTGCGATAGCGGCTATGGAAGAAGCGATGGATAATGGGGCAAAATGCATTTTAAATGAAGAAGTGATTGATATAAAAAAAGAAAATGAACTATTTATTGTAACAACTGATAAAAATACGTACAAAAGTAGAATAGTGATTAATTGTGCTGGTGTATATGGTGATGATATTGCGAATTTATTGTATTCGGTTGATTTTAGTATTAAAGCGCGTAAAGGGGAATATTATGTGTTGGATAAAAGTGATACACCAATTGTGAACCATGTAATGTATCCTATACCAAGTGCATTAGGCAAAGGATGTTTATTGGTGCCTACCATTTCAAATAATATTTTACTTGGACCAACGAGTACGTTTAATGAAAAAGAGGATACTTCTACAACGATTGAAGGCTTGGCGTACATTAAAAACCAAGTAAGTAAACTAGTAAAAGGAATCGATTATCGACAAAATATACGGGTATTTGCGGGAAATAGGGCAACTGGTTCTACAACGGATTTTATCGTTGATCGTTCTGAAATTGCTGGTTTTTATTTAGTTTGTGCGATTGAATCACCTGGTTTAGCGAGTTCCCCAGCGATTTGTGAGCGTATTGTTTCTTTTGTTATTGATGATTTTGGCTTTAAGAAAAAAGAAACGACAAAAAAACGAAGAAAAACTATTTCTCTTAATAAGAAAACAATCGATGAAAAACGTGAATTAATTCAACAAGATAGTCGTTATGGTCATATTGTTTGTCGTTGTGAAGGTGTTAGTGAAGCTGAAATTGTGGATGCGATTGCTCGTAATTGTGGTGCAACAACGATTAAAGGGGTTAAAAAACGGGTTCGACCAGGAATGGGACGTTGTCAAGGTGGTTTTTGTCAACCTCATGTCGTGTCTATTTTAGCTAGAGAATTAAACTGTTTAAAAGAAGAAGTATTGTATGATAAAGAAAAAGTATTAATTTATAGAAAGAGGCTTTCTGATGGAAACGATTGATGTTGTCGTTGTAGGTGGTGGTGCGGCAGGAATGTCCGCTGCCATTGAATGTGCTAAAAAAGATAAAAGCGTTCTTCTTTTAGAAAAAGATGTGGAATGTGGTGGTATTTTAAATCAATGTATTCATACGGGCTTTGGTCTACATACTTTTCAAGAAGAATTAAGTGGACCATCGTATAGTGAAAAAGTACTTCAGGAACTAAAAAAATATCCAATCGACGTGTGTTGTAATGCAATGGTGACAAGTATTGAACATCATATCGTAACGTACAGTCATCAAGAAAAAGGGATTCAACAAGTTAGGGCAAAAGCGATTATTTTAGCGATGGGTGCTTATGAGAGAACAAGTGGTGCGATTGGTATTGTAGGAGATCGGCCAAGTGGTGTTATGACGGCTGGACTTGCACAATATTATTTAAATAAGGAAGGTTTTCATGTAGGTAAAAATATCTTTATTTTAGGTTCTGGTGATATTGGTCTTATTATGGCTAGACGATTAACACTAGAAGGAGCACATGTTGTTGGTGTGGCAGAATTGATGCCTTATTCTAATGGTTTAGCTAGAAATATTCAACAATGCTTAGTGGATTTTTCTATTCCGTTGTATTTAAGTCATACGGTGACGAAAATCATCGGAAAACATCATTTAGAAGCGATTGAAATTAGTGAAGTGGATGCATCACTACAACCAATTAAAGGTAGTGAAAAAAGGATGGATGTGGATACGTTATTGTTGTCGGTAGGTTTAATTCCCGAAACAAGTTTATGTAACGATGTTATTTTGCATCCAACGCGTCGCTCAGCAATCGTGGATGAATCGTATCGTACAAGCGTAGAAGGACTTTTTGTTTGTGGTAATGGTTTACACATTCATGATTTAGTTGATTTTGTTAGTGAAGAAGGTTCATCTTGTGGCAAAGCGTGTGTTGCATATTTAAATGGGGAATTAAAAAATAATCCGATTGACTGTAAACACAATGATTTAATATCGTATTGTGTTCCTAATAAAGTAACAATTGAGAATATCAAACAACTTCAATTGTATTTTCGCGTAAAAAAACCACTTCAACAAGCAATCATAAAAGTGTATTGTGATGATGAAGTGGTATATAATAAGAAAAAACTAGCATTAAATCCATCCGAAATGGAAAAGATTGTTTTAGATAAATCATTACTTGAAAACTGTAAAAAAGAAATAATGATTGAGGTGAGTACATGGTAAAACAGATGGTGTGCGTTGTTTGTCCAAAAGGATGTTTATTACAATTGACGGAAGATCCTTTTACAGTAAGTGGTAATCATTGCAAGCGCGGAGAAAAGTATGCGTGGGATGAAATACATCATCCATTGCGTGTTATTAGTAGTACCGTCGCTATCAATAACGCCCTATTTTCTCGACTTCCAGTGGTGACAAAAACAGCTGTTTTAAAAGATTCTTGGCCAATGATTATGGATATTATTGGACATATTGAGGTAGAGGCACCTATTTATTATGGTGATGTGATTGTAGAGAATATTGGTGGTAGTGGTGCTGATTTAATCGCAAGTAGAACGATGGAGAAAAAAGTATGAAGTGGGGAATTGTAGGTACTAATTTTATATCAGATTCATTTATGAAGGGAATTCAATCACTAGAAGAACAAAGAGTGGTTGGTGTTTGTAGTGGTAAAAAAGAAAATGCCATTTCTTTTAGTGAAAAATATCATATTGAGTCTGTTTTTGATAGTTTAGAACAGATGATTTCTAGTAATAAGGTGGATGCGATTTATTTGGCGGTTCCTAATAGTAAACATTGTGAAATGGCACAACAATGTTTAGAAGCGAAAATACCAGTGTTTGTTGAAAAACCGTTTGTTTTAAATAGAAAACAAGTTCAACAAGTATTAACTACAGCGAATACGATGAAAACATATGTTCATGATGGAATTGTGCCTTTGTATAGTCCTAATTTTAAAAATTTAAAAGAGGCGATTTCTAAGATTGGTGAACTACGTCAAGTGACTTTTACTTTTTCGAAAGTTTCTTCGCGTTACGCTGCGTATTTAAACGGTGAAAATCCAACAACGTTTCGTCGTGAACTTGGTAATGGATCACTCATGGATTTAGGTGTTTATGGTATCGCAGTTGCCATTGGTTTATTTGGAAAACCGGTATCAGTGAAAGCAAGTGGGCATTTATTGAGCACTGGTGTGGATGGAATGGGAAAATGTACGTTATCGTATCCAACCTTTGATGTTGATGTGTATCATTCTAAAATGACGAATACAAGCAATATTTCGGAAATTCAAGGTGAAAAAGGATTAATTACAATTGGTTGGATTAGCTTGATGAAAGAGATTGAATTGAGCTTGTATAACGGTGAAAAAGAAGTTATTTCATTGGATGAAGGTGATGTGTTTGCCCATCAATTGCGTGATTTTCAAGATAGTATAGATCATCATCGCTTCCAATCTGCGTTAGTAAGTCATGATACATCTGAACTAATTATTGAAATTTTACAAGAATGTCGAAACCAGATTGGTGTAATATACGATGTGGATTAAAAAAAGCTTCAGAAATGAAGCTTTTTGTTTAATCGTTGCTTAAATCGCTTCCGTTGGATGCGATTACTTTTTTATACCAATAGAAGGAGTCTTTACGGTAACGGTTAAGTGTTTTTAAATCGAATTCATCACGATCGACATAAATGAAACCGTAACGTTTTACCATACCTTGGTGTGTTGAAATTAAGTCAATTGCTGACCATGGACAGTATCCTAACATTTCTACACCATCGGAAATGGCAAGTTGAATTTGTTCGATGTGTTTTTGAAGGTAGAAAATACGATAAGGATCATGTATTTTACCATCCTCAGTTAATGTATCATAAGCACCTAATCCATTTTCAGTAATTAAAATTGGTAAATGGTAACGAGAATATAATTCACGCACAGTTGATCTAAAACCAACCGGATCAATTTCCCAACCAAATTCGGTATTCATTAAGTTTGGATTTTTAAATCCTCTAAAGAATCCTTTTTCACCTTTAATTTTTTGTTGGCTTGATGCATTGTTTGGACCATCAGTTCCATCACACGCTTCTACAGTAGCGGTTGTATAATAATTGATGCCCATATAATCAGGTTTAGCGTTTTTAAGTGCTTCCGCATCGCCTTCCATAAATGTAGGACAAGCATCTTTTTGTTCTAAATATGACCAAACGATGTTGTTGTAGTGACCATATACAGCGACATCTAAGTATAACCAGTTACGAATCGCGTTAAAGTTTTGGGCTGCGATCATATCTTCTGGTTTGCTTGTTGCTGCATATACTAAAGCAATATTAGGAGCTGGTCCAATTTTAGCGTCTTTTATCATTTCATGGCATAAAATGGTTGCTTTTGCTTGGGCAACTAACATATGATGATTTTGTTGGTAAATTTCTTTAAGTTTATTGGTAGTTCCTTCAGGCATAACTAGGGTACCAATAAGTGGTCCAACTAACGTCAACATGTTTTGTTCATTGATTGTTAACCAATATTTAACGCGATCACCAAAATTTTCAAATAGAATTTTAGCGTAATTGACAAACCAATCAACCGAATCACGATTTCCCCAAGATCCTAATTCATCAAGAGCGTGGGGCATATCGAAGTGAAACATTGTAGCGATAGGAGTGATATTGTATTTTAAGCATTCGTTAATTAAATCATTGTAGAAATCAATTCCTTGTTGATTCACTTCACCAGTTCCTTGAGGTAAAATTCGTGTCCAAGCGATGGAGAAACGATATGCTTTAAAACCCATTTCTGCCATTAAAGCAATGTCTTCTTTATAACGATGATAATGGTCAGCACATACTTTTAAATCTGAGGTTCCTTCAGGAACTTTTTTAACATCTTGACATGATGGACCTTTGCCATCTTCTAGATTTGCACCTTCTACTTGGTATGCAGAAGTACTTGCACCCCATAGAAAATCGTTAGGAAAAGGTTTTAGCTGTTTAAAAATCATAATAATACCTCCTTATATACTACTATTTTAAACGAATTTGATAGTAAAAAAAGTGAAATTTGTGAAAAGAAAAAAAATACCATGTTATTTTAAAAAAACTATCAACCTAAAGAAAGGAAATTTAATCACTAGCGTAAAACGAAATGGTATTATAGTGTTTTAAATGTAATTTAATATTGTAATGTACATGGTGTACTATTTATGCTATTTTTTTACGATTTTCGACTAAAAATGGTCATAATTTTGATGTTTAGTATTGTTTTATTATGTTTTAAATGATTAATTTAACGAATAAAATAAATAGTGAAAAAATCACTATAATTTTTGAAATATTAATGTACAAATTTAAATAAAAATGATAATATTACTAAATGATAGAATCATAGGTTTAGGGGTGATTTTGTGGCGTTTTTTTTAAATCGTTTTAAACAACAACGTCTAATGCGTGAACAATATTTTTCCACAGGTAGACGCGGAATTGCTTTAGCAAATTTATCAATACTTTTGGTGTGTAGTAGAATTACTGCATTTTTACTCATTGTTTTTGTCGGTATTACCCCTTATATAATTAATGGATGGCATATAACGATTCATTATACGTTGTTTTTAGTTGCAATGATTGTTTTTGTGATTATTGCTCAATTGTTATTTGCGTTTAAAGTAGAAAATCCAGTAATACTTAATTATGTATCGATATTGTATTTAGCGGCATTGTTAGGATTTTTAATTTTAATTGATGTATTTCCATATCCTGACCTTATTGCCAAATTTACACCAATCTTTTTAGCGGTATTTCCTGTTCTATTTATATTTCCTCCGCCATTGACGATCGGTAGTTTAATCATTGCGGAAATATTGTTTGTTTCCTTAACTATGATTTACAAACCGATGGAAGTGTATATGAATGATATTTTCTTATCGCTTGTAGGTTCTTTCTTTGGTGTTGGGGTATCTTGGATTATTACTGAACTGAGAGTGAGTGATTATACGACAAAAGCAAATTACCTTAATTTATGTCGTATTGATGATTTAACCGGGTTGTTGAATAAAGCGTCTTTTGAAGAATCAATTCGTTTCTATTTACGTTGGAAAGAACAACATGAAATGTGTGCTTTATTAGTTGTTGATATTGATAATTTTAAAGTTATAAACGATCAGTTAGGACATCAAGTGGGTGATATTGTTTTACAAGAATTTGGTAATCGTATTCATCAAATATTTCGATCGAGCGATTATGTTGGACGCTTTGGTGGTGATGAGTTTGTCGTATTGATGAAAAAAGTGAATGATATATCGATTATTCAGAGAAAATGTGATGAAGTTACTTCCATGATTGCGGATATTAATAAAGATAACATGCCATTTACAATTTCTTGTAGTATTGGTGGTGTTGTTCTTGAAAATGGATATGCTGATTATTTTGATTTATTTCGTATGGCTGATGATGCGTTATATGAAGCAAAAGAATTCGGTAAATCACGTAGTGTTTTGTACACGTATTATCATGTCGCATTGAAAAAGAATCAACAAGTTATTATCGTGACGGATGAAGATACTAAAATCATCGTTGAAAAGTATTATGGGTCTAGTTATAAAGTGATTAAGGTAGATGATGGTAGTAGTATTTTATCACTAGTAAGTCAGTTTTCTAAACGTATTGAACTTATTATTTGTACGGATGAATTTAAGACAAAAGATATTGTGTCTTATTTAAAAACGAGACTGTCTACAACGGTAATTCGTATTATTTATGTTGGTGATGTTGAAGATGAGTGTTATGACTTTTGTATTGATGCACCACTTACAACAGGAAAATTACATAAACTTAATAAAAGACTATCAATTTGATAGTCTTTAGTACATTCCGCCAGGCATTTGTGGCATTGCAGGTTCATTTTCTTCAATTTTTGCCACTCCAGCTTCTGTAGTAATAAATAATGCGGAAATACTTGCGGCATTTAATAAGGCGCTTCTAGCTACTTTTGTTGGATCGATAATTCCTTCTTTAATCATATCTACCCATTCACCAGTTTTAGCATTGAAACCAATGTTTTTTTCTGATGTTTTTTGTTTTTCAACGATGTCTTCAGCATTGTAACCCGCATTTTCAGCGATTTGGCCAATTGGTGCAAGAAGGGCATCCATGACAACATTAATTCCTTTTTGAACATCTATGATATCGCTTTTTAATGTTGGTTTTAGTGTTTTGTATACTTCAACAAGACATGCACCACCACCAACAACAATTCCTTCCGCAACAGCTGCTTTAGTTGCGTTTAAGGCATCTTCAATACGTAATTTCTTTTCTTTTAATTCACTTTCAGTTGTTGCGCCGACTTTAATCGTTGCCACACCACTTGATAATTTGCCAAGGCGTTCTTGGTATTGTTTTTTATCGTAATCGCTGTTGGCATTATCGATACTTGCTTTAATTTCTTTAATTCTTTCTTCTAGGGCAGGATTTGCTTCATTACCACTAATCATTGTCGTATTGTCTTTTGATATGATTACTTTTTTAATGGTACCTAAATCTTCTACTGTTAAGTCACTTAACTTCATATTGATGTCTTTGTTGTAGAAAGTAGCTCCTGTTAATACGGCAATATCTTGTAACATTTCTTTTTGATTATCACCAAAACCAGGTGCTTTTGTTGCGACAACATTGAAGGCACCACGAAGTTTATTTAATACTAAGGTTGATGTTACTTCATTTTCATAGTCTTCCGCAATTAATAACAATGGTTTATTTTGTTGAACGATTGTTTCTAAAATAGGTAAAATATCTTGAATGCTTGATATTTTATTGTTTGTTACTAAAATATAAGGATTTTCTAATTCAACCTCACCTTTTTCACGATTAGAAACCATGTAGGGAGACACATACCCTTTGTTGTATTGCATTCCTTCATTGATTTCTAATTCTGTTTCAAAACCATTGGATGTATCAACATTAATAATCCCGTCTCTGCCAACTTTATCCATTGCACTAGCGATAATTGAACCAATTTCACTAGAACCAGCGGATATTGTTGCGACACTAGCGATATCGTTGCTTGTTTCTACTTTTTTAGAATTGTTTAATATTTCTTTTGCGACTTCTTTGCTTGCCTGTTCAATTCCTTCGCGCATTAATACTGGATTTGCGCCTTTGTCAACGTAACGCATTCCGGAAACCATCATGTTTCTTGCTAAAACTGTAGCAGTTGTTGTACCATCTCCGGCAACATCGTTTGTTTTATTCGCTACTTCATACACAAGTTTAGCACCCATGTTTTCAAACTTATCACTTAATTCTATTTCTTTGGCAATGGTAACGCCATCATTGGTAATTAATGGGGAACCATAACTTTTTTCCAGAACGACATTTCTTCCTTTTGGGCCAAGAGTAATACTTACCGCATCCGCTAATGTATTTACTCCTTTTAACATTGCTTTTCTAGCATCGCTACCAAATCTTACATCTGTACTCATCTTATTTCCTCCTCTTATTGTATAATTGCTAAAATATCTTCTTCATCGATAATAATGTATTCTATTGTATCGATTTTAACTTTTGATCCTGAATATTCTTTAAAGACAACGGTGTCATTTTCTTTTAATTTACTTTCGCAATCAGGACCAACTGCCAATACTTTGGCAATACTAGGCAGTGATTTGTTTTCAGTGCCAAGGAAAATACCGCTTGAAGTTTTGTTTTCAACTTCTTCTTTCTTTAAAACAACGTTTTTTTGTAATGGTTTTAACATATTTTCACTCTTCCTTCCTTATTAGCACTCTATTAGTTTAAGTGCTAATGTTATTTTAGGCTAACAGATACTCTTTGTCAAGGCTACAAAAAGTTAATTTTGTATGAAGGTAAATAATTTGTAGTTAAAACATTTCAAATGGCATTGAAGGATAACGAGTTTTGTATTACAATTTTATAAGGAAAAGCATATTTATTGACTATAAACCATAATTTTGATATTATTTTAATGTTGTAATGTTAGTACAAAAAGTCGGGAGGGGGGTTCACTTTTATGATTACTATTCACACTGATATTATTGAAATGATAAAAGATGCGATTGTTATTGCGGATAAACAAGGTCTTATTACATACAGTAATGCTTCTTTTAAATCATTAGTGAAGGATGCCTCTTGTTTCAATGATGTTGTTGGTAAGGAAACGATGGTAATCGTTGATAACCACAATTTTTATGAAGGATTTATATTTTCGCCTTTATTACAGTTTGCGATTTGGGCGAGAATTGAAAAAATAAACGATGGATATCAAGCTCTTATCTTTCATGACAGTTTAGATAAAACTCATCTTTTTGATGAATTTTTTTCTGAAAATTTGGACTTAATGTGTATTGCTTCATTAGAAGGTGTACTACTTCGTTTAAATAAGGAATGGAGTAGAGTGCTTGGTTATTCTTTAGCGGAAATGATTGATCGATCAGCGATGGATTTTATCCATCCTGACGATATTGAAGCAACGATAGAAGTGTTTTCAGCACTAAAAAATAATGAAAAAGTATTGAATTTTAAAAATCGTTATCGATGTAAAGATGGCAGTTATCGTTATATTGAATGGCGTTCAATTCGGAGTAAAAATAGTGTTTTTGGTGCTGCTAGAGATGTAACCGATTGGGTTAATCAACAAGATAAATTAAAATTATTGTTGGATACGTCGTTTTTATTTTTAAATAGTGAAACAAATCAAACACTTGATTTATTACCTAATTTTTTATCGATTAGTGGGTTTAAACATGCTGCATTTTATACGATTTCTAACGATAAAGTGACGCTTATTTCATCGACAAATGATGAATTGAGTGCTTTTAATCATATTGACGATATCGATTTAACTAAAAGTTATCAACGCTATGGCATAGAGTTATGCAGCTCTACGCCATATAAAGAAGTTGTTGTTTTTAATATTCAACAAGATAATGTTTTATTAGCGGTTTTTGTCGTTGGTTTATTACCTGATGAAACTTTTGTTTATTCAGACTATCTTAAACTATTTGTAAGTCAATGCAGTGTTGCTTTACAACGACAATATTCTTCGATGTTGTTATTGAACAGTGAAAAAAATTATCGTACGTTAATTAATAAGATGAATCAAGGATTAGTTTTATATAAGCGAGTAAATAATGATTATAAGTACGTTAGTTATAATAAAAAGTTTTTAGAGATGATGAATGTTTCAACATTAAAAGAAAACATGACAATTCGTCAAGTATTACCTAATTTGAGTTTCGGTGTTTTCTTGTTTCGCAATCCAAAAACTTATAAATTTCTCAA
>CAZTII010000002.1:0-62702 GCA_964613305.1 uncultured Erysipelotrichaceae bacterium | reverse complement strand
AACAACAAAATTTAGCCCGTTTTTACTGCTTTTTATGATTCATGCGTAATGACTAACCTAAATATCACGACTATATAGTTCTTCTACTTGTTGGCGTCGAGTAACTAAACGATGAGTACCATTGCTAGTAAAGACAATCGCCGGCAAACAATTCTTATTGTAATTCGATGCCATACTATACGTATAAGCTCCAGTTGCATAAACAACCAACAAATCACCATACTTGATTGAAGGCAAAGCAACATCATAAATCAAAATATCACCTGACTCACAACATTTTCCCGCAATGCTGACAACATCATTTTTTTCATCACACATTTTATTTACAAGATCACAACGATATTTCGCTTCATACAACGCTGGACGAATATTATCACTCATACCACCATTAATTCCAACATATGTGCGACCACCAACAATCGACTTACTAAACCCAAGCTCGTACACAGTAATACCTGCTTCACCGACAATACTTCTACCTGGTTCAATCACAAGGGTAGGAAAAGGTTGTTCCATTTCACGATAACAATGTTCAAGCAATTGAATCATTGGTTCAGTATAATAAGATAATGGTGGAACAACATCTTTTTCCACATACTTAATACCAAAACCACCACCTAAATTAATCTCCGTTGCCACAAAATTCAATGATTGCTTTAATTGTTTCAATAAATCACATAAAATCTTTGTCGCACTGATATGACTTTCATTATCTAACAATTGAGAACCTACATGAAAATGAAGACCTAACAAATTAATAACATCACTATCCATACATTTTTTAATAGCCAATGGTAAATCCGTTTTAGCAATTCCAAACTTAGAATCAAGATTACCAGTTGTAATGTATTGATGAGTACTACTAGAAACACCAGGAGTAAAACGCAATAAAACAGTAGCCTTTGTGTTCATTTCTTCACACAAAGAAATTAAACAATCAATTTCTTCTAATGAATCGACAATAATACGACCAACACGATGTTCTAGTGCATATCGTAATTCTTCCATCGACTTATTGTTTCCATTGAACTCAACTCTTTCCATAGGAAAATCACACGCAATTGCCACATACAATTCACCCATTGTTAACACATCCAAACAACAACCTTCGTCCTTCACGATATAAACCATCGCTTTGTTTAAGAAAGCTTTTGAAGCATACGCAATGCGATTAGTAGTATTCCCTACAAATTGCTGTTTAAACGACCTCAATTGCCCTCTTATATCATCTTCTGACATAACAAGTAATGGAGTTCCATACTGTTGTGCTAGTTCACTAACATCAACACCATCAACATACAATGTATTATTAATAACTTCCCTCATTATAAATATCCTTTAATCAATTCTTCTTGAGTTAATGTACTACAGTAACTTACTGGCACATCAAAAACAGTTTTAGCACCAAATTGATTAAATGATGCCATTTTAACACAAGCACGAGCATACCCAACTAAAACACTCGACGTAAATTCTGGATTAGAATCCAATTGTAAAGAAAAACGCATTGTAGCACTACAATCACTTGTTTTTCCACGACGAATTACTTCACCACCATGAGGTTTTCCCATATGATTCGCCATAAATTCAGCTTCGTCAATAAAATGAACCGTTGTATCATAATCACTAAAATAATGTTTCATCGTCTTAATCGTTTGTTCAATAACCTCTTTATTGCCATCTTCTTCAACAACGACATAACATTCACGACGATGTTTTTCAGCTGTTGTAAATTGTGTTTTTTCACCACTGATAAACGCATCCCTAGCGTCATCTTTTACAATTGTGTATTGAACAGCCAATTTAACCCCATCAATTGATTTAACCGCTTGAGAATGCCCTTGACTAACACCATTACCCCAAAAAGTAATCGTATCACCATCGGTCAATAAAGAATCAAAATGAGCACGTTGTAACGAGAATAAACCGGGATCCCAACCCACACACACAATAGCCGTTGTATTTTTAGCCACAGAATTAACTGAAGTTACATGTTCTAACGCTAAAGCATGCGTATCAAAACTATCAACGATGTTAAAATCAGCCGCAAGTTGTTTGCTTTGAGTCAATAAATCGTTGGCACTACCTCCACATAAAATCAAACAATCAATCTCATTTTTAAAAGTATTTAATTCTGACATTGAATATACTTTTGTATTCTCATAAACTGTTTTAATGTCGGATGGATTTCTACGCGTAAATACACCAAAACAAGACATATCTTTTTGTTTAGCAAGAGCGATTTCACAACCCCTACCTAAATTACCATAGCCAACAATTCCAATTTTCACAAAACTACCTCCTATACTAAATCATCCATACTATATAAACCAACAACCTTATCCGCCATAAATTTACTAGCTTCAAGCACTCCTTGAGCAAAAATATTACGTGAATAAGCTGTGTGTTTAATTTCAATCACTTCATCAAGACCAGCAAATAATATCGTATGTTCACCAGGAATACTACCACCACGCACCGCATGAATAGCCATGTCATCTTTAGAACAATCATCATGATTACTATGACGGCCATAAATCAAGTTTTTTGGTTGATTACATGTTTCATTAATCGTAGCCGCTAAAGCTAAAGCAGTACCACTTGGAGAATCTTTTTTCATCGCATGATGTTTTTCAATAATTTCCATATGATAACCATTTTCAAGTGGTCCAACTGCTACTCTTAACATCTTCTTTAAGACACTAATTCCTAAAGAAAAATTCGCCGAATGTAAAATAGCTATTTCTTTTGATGCTTCTTTAATTTTATCTAAGGTTTCATTTGATAAACCAGTTGTCGCAATAATTAGTGGTTTTTTCACTGATAACGCATAATCAATAACACCACTAACAACACTCGCATTGGAAAAATCAATAATCACATCAAACTCTTCTTTACAATCATACAACGACGTTGTAATAGGAAAAGATGAAGTTTCCACCTTTTGATCAACTCCCGCAACAATTGTTAATGTTGGATGAGAACTGATGCACGAAGCAATGCTTTTTCCCATTCTACCAAGAGCACCATGTAATAAAATTCTAATCATGAAGCACACCATATTCAATTAATTGTTTACGAATTCTAGCCTTAACCGCATCACTTGGTGGACATAATGGTAAACGATACACTTCTTTGCATTTCCCCATCATCGCTAATGCTGATTTCACTGGAATAGGATTAACATCCGCAAACAATGAATCCGTCAATGCCTTTGTAGATAATTGTAATTTTCTAGCCGTTTCAATATCACCATTTAAATACGATCTTGCCATCAGTGATGCATCTTTTGGAATAACATTTCCTAATACCGAAATATACCCAATTCCACCTACTGACATTAATGGAATCACCATATCATCATTCCCTGAATATAAAGCAAAACCTTCAGGAATTAAACGAGCAATTTCCACAACTTGAGCAATATTTCCACTTGCTTCTTTAATACCAACAATACGTGGATGTTTTGCTAGTTCAGCAACTGTTTCTGGTAAAATATTCACTGCTGTTCTACCAGGAACCGAATAAATAATGCTAGGAATACTAACACTATCCGCTAAGATTGTATAATGTTCAATTAAACCACGTTGTGAGCACTTATTATAGTAAGGCGTAACAAGAAGTAGTCCATCAACTCCAGCCGCCTCAACACGCTTACAAAGCTCAACACCATGACGTGTATCGTTTGTTCCAGCACCGCCTAATACCGGTACTCGTTTATTCACAACCTCAACACTAAAACGAATCACTTCCACTTGTTCATCGTCATCTAAGGTACTAGCCTCACCAGTAGTTCCACAAATAACCAAAGCATCAATACCTTCACTAATTTGCCATTCAATTAAATTGCGTAGGGCATCAAAATCTACCGTTCCGTCTTCATTAAATGGTGTAACAATTGCTGTAGCACATCCTTGAAATAATGTCATTTCCATTTCTCCTTTTCCATCAATTAAAAAGGTTGCACTAACGATGCAACCTACCCTTGTTTGAGTTTGTCCACCGATAGTCCCTCTATTTGCCTTATACAAATAGGAGTCCAAAATATATTCTACTTTGGCCCAGGCTACACTTATGTCTAAGTATCCCTTCGGCAATATCACCTTTCAATAGGGTCATCGATTACCATCTCACCTATTTACTATTTAATACTGCTCCTCTATCAATTGTTGACTCTATTGTAAAAGTTATTTTCCTCAATGTCAAGTGAATCAAGGACATCCATCATCGATTGCATAATTAACTCACGATGACCATCCATTAAAACAGCAACCCCACAATCAACTTCTTCCCTTAAATCAACAACACTCATCCCTCGAATCTTTTCACCACTAAGCTCTATCGATACTTCATGTTTAGTCACAGTAAACCATTCTTCATGAAGTAAATGAACCATTGGTGCTAAATCAAACAATGGCGAAAAAGCTTCATTACGCTTTCTACGATATTCACAATAAAAATCTAATATTTCATACACCATTTGTTTCACTTTACCCTTGTTTTTAAGCGTCACTAACAACTCATTTTCAAAACTACAACTAAATCCAACTTCAAGAGGTGCCATGACAATATTAATGCCACTATTAAAGACAATACTCGTCGCATGTGGATCACTATAAAAATTAAATTCTGCTTTCGCTAAAATATTACCCGAATAAACACTACCACCCATACAACGAATCGATTGAATCTTACCAATAACATCAGGATGTTCTAATACTAAATGAGCAATATTCGTTAGTGGACCTAAGGCAACAATAGTCACTAAATCCTCACTCTTTCTTAGTGTTTCTGCCATCCATGATATCGCATCTTGTTTTATTGGAGAAAGAGAACAACTTGAAAATACTGGGCCATCCAAACCACTTTCACCATGAGCTAAAGGTTGTGGTTCTAAAGGAAAAACAAGTGGTTGTGAAGAACCTTTTGAAACGATATAATTCTCACCTAAAAAAGATAAAACATTACATAAATTAGTTGTAACTTTATCCACCGTCTGATTACCACATACTGTACTGAAACCTAAAATAGTCACCTTATCTTTATGCCCTAAAGCATAAAGTATGGCCATGATATCATCATGGCCTGGATCACAATCAATAATAATAGGAATCATTTCTTGAGTAATTTACGCTTACGATATTCATTTACTGACAAGCCAACTAAGCCAATCAACACACAAACGTAAGGAATAATATTAACAAGTTCAGACGGAAGTGACGTTAATATTAATTGATTTACAATACCTTGTGATATCGCAAATACTAACGTCGTAACAATAACAATAATAAAATTACCTTGTCCAACCGCCGTAGCGGCAATACCAATCCAACCACGTGAAGCGGTCATATCACTGGAATACATCGATAAGTAACCCATCGATAAATACACACCTGCTAAAGAAGCAAAAATACCTGACAAGATAATAGCGATTAAACGAACTTTATCCACTTGAACACCAACTGATTCTGCAGTATGAGCATCCAAACCACACGCCTTCATACGTAAACCAAGAGGTGTTTTATACACTAAAATCCATAATAATACAACAAGTGCATAACATACATACGTTAAAAAGTAATGGCCAGAAAACACTTCTTTTAATATCGGAATATTTTCTAAAAATGGAATTGTTATTGTTGGTAATACTTTTGATGCTAAACCAGCTGAAGTACCTTTACTACCAGTCCAAATAAGTAGTAAATAAATACTAATATCAGCCGCAAATAAGTTTAGTGCAATACCAATCATAATTGGATTGCCTTTCATTTTCATCGTAAAGAATGCTAATACTAATGAAAATAAAACACCAATACCAACAGCTCCAACTAAGCCAATCCAAGCACTAGAAGAAAGAGAACTAAAATAAACACCAAATAATGCTGACATAATCATAATACCTTCTACAGCGATATTAGGAATACCTGCTAAATCAGCAATATAAGCACTCATGGAAGCATACATTAAAGGTACACCAACACGAATAACAACAAAAATAAAACTTGTTGACAACACCGTTGATAGGATATTATTCATCGTCTTTACCCTCCTTCAACAACTGTTTTTCCCGCCAATTTTTTAAGAAATATTGCGATGAAACTAATAAACATAAAATAACTTCAACTAACGAAATTAATTTAACATCAATCACCGTACTTGAATTCGCTAATAATTGTGCAGAAGCACGAAGATAACTAATACCAAAAGCCGCAATCATAACACCAATGGGATGATTTTTACCTAACATTGCCATCAAAGCACCAGTAAAGCCTAGACCAGGAAGATTAGACCAACTGAAGCGATTGTAGACACCAAGAAGTTCTACTGCTGAGCCCATTCCACCTAAAAATCCCGCAAGAAGATGAACACTCATAAATAAAGCAAAAGCACTCATTCCAGAATAACGGGAGAAATTCTTATTCAAACCAGTCATTCTAATCGCATAACCAAGCTTTGTTTTAAACAACAAAATATAAACAAAAGCGACCATAATAAACATTAAGATCAAACCACTATGAACTTGTGTTCCACCAAGTATAATCGCTAAGCGAGTTGGATCTGGAAATGGAGCAGAAGCATTACCAGAAATACCTGGAACCGCTAAATATTCCTTAACGATGTAAAAACCAATACCAAACAAAATACTATTTAACATCAGTGAAATAACCATTTCATTCGCATCGAATTTAGCTTTTAAGTACCCAGGAATTAAAGCGATAAGTGACCCAGATAATCCAGCCATCACAATACATAAAGCACTATCCAGAAAACTATTGCCGGTAATAAAGGCTGGAGTTACCGCAAAATACGTCGCGATTACACCACAAATATAGAAAATACCTTCCGTACTAAGATTAAATAATCCCGTTCTAAAATACAACAATGTCGCAAGTCCTGCAAAAGTTAAAGGAATCATTTTCACTAATACATAACCAAAATAGAATTTACCTTTTAAAGGCATCGTAAGTAAACTAATAAAATCTTTCATCGGATTAGGTGAAACCATAGCTAAGGCAATAAAGGTAACTAATAGCGCGATAATAATCGAAACCGTTAAGCGAATCAACTCAAAGACTTGAGGAGAGGACCATTTAATTTTTTTCTTCATATTTTTAGCGCTCATACACAGCACCCCATCTTTCAGCTTCACTTTGACGTTTTACACCTAGCATATATAATCCTAACTCATTTTCACTAATCTTCGATACATCAGAGAAGTACGCTACAATTTCTCCATCATACATCACAACTAAGCGATCACTTAAAGCTAATACTTCATTTAAATCAGCACTCACTAATAAAATAGCCGCCTTATTGTTTCTCATATCAATTAATTGTTGATGAATATAATTAGCACTACCAACATCAATACCACGTGTTGGTTGTTCCGCAATAAACAACATCGGTTTTGTATTCCATTCTCTGGCAACCACAACTTTTTGAATGTTTCCACCAGATAATCCTTTAATCGCTTCTTTTTCCGATTTTGTTTTCACCGAGAAGCGTTGAATTAATTTATTTGCTTCTTTATCAATGTTTTTTTGTTTTAAAAACACTTTTCCACTTAAATCACTGCGACTATAATACGTTGAAATAATATTATCGGAAATCGTCGCATCCGCCGCACAACCATCAATCATACGATCTTCTGGAACATACGCTAAACCACTTTTTCGCTTTTGAGCGATGTTTAATGGCGCAATACTTTTATTATTTAATAAAATATCACCAGATTGAAAATCCATTAAACCAGTCAATGTTTTAATTAATTCTTCCTGACCATTTCCTTGAACACCAGCAATTCCTAAAATTTCACCTTGTTTAATTGAAAAATTAAGTTTTTTACACTTATCAATACCACCTAAAGTAACACTTAAATCTTTTACATCAAACACAACTTCTTTATTATCAACTTCTTTACGATATTGATCCAAACTACTTTCTAATTTACGACCAATAATTAATTCCGTCAATCGATCCATCGAAACATCTTTCGCATCATACGTTCCTTTTGTTTCACCATGACGAATTACTGTAATACGATCACTAATTTGTTTTACTTCATTTAATTTGTGTGAAATAAATACAATTGTATGACCTTTTTCCTTAAACTTAATCAATTGTTCAAACAATGCATCTGTTTCTTGAGGAGTAAGAACAGCAGTAGGTTCATCCAATATAATAACCTCCGCCTTACGATACAACGTTTTTAAAATTTCCACTTTTTGTTTAGCACTAACCGTCAAAGTACTAACTTTTTTAGTTACATCGACATCAAAATTATATTGTTTGGCAAGAGATTGAGTAATTTCTATTGCCTTTTTACCATCTAAAAATGCACCATTTGTCACTTCACTACCAAGCACAATATTTTCAGCAACTGTAAAAGAAGGAATCAACATAAAATGTTGATGAACCATTCCAATACCATTGGCAATTGCTTCTTGTGAACTAGTAAAATGAACTTCACTATCTTTATAAAACACTTTGCCACTCGTTGCCTTTTCAATACCAAAAATAACCTTCATCAACGTTGATTTTCCAGCCCCATTTTCACCAACAATGGAATGAATTTCACCCTTTTTAAGATCAATATTAATATTTTTATTAGCAACTACCCCATTACCATAAATCTTTGTAATATCTTCTAATTTTAAAATTATATCACTCATAATGCCCCTCGCTTTTCTTAAAAAAGAGGCTCTATCCATTGATAGAGCCAATAGTTATCAAGCAACTATATACAACTATTTTTTTGCTGTTTTAGCAAGTAAGTTAGCCCATTCAGCTTCTTCAACTGTAACGTTAATAACTTTTACTTCATGTTTTAATACAGCATCAGCAAGCTTAGATACTTTTGCAAGTTCATCAGCAGTCATATTTGCTTTGTAGTTATCATTTTCAGCTAAACCAACACCATCTTTAGAGTAGTCTAATACTTCAAGAGTACCAAATGGACAAGTACCATCCATAACCATTGTAATAGCATTTAAGATACCACTATCGCAACGTTTTAAAGCAGAAGTTAATACGGTATTCGCAAGTTTTTCTTGTTTTCCTAAGCTTACAAATTGGTCAGTATCAACACCGATTGCCCAGAAACCTTTTTCAGCCGCAGCTTCAAATAAACCATTACCAGCACCACCAGCCGCATGATAAATAACATCAGCGCCTTCTTTGTTCATATTAAGAGCGATTTCTTTCGCTTTAGCTGTATCCATAAAGTCACCAACGAAACCAGTAATAACTTTAGCATCAGGATTAGCTGCAAGAACACCTTGTAAATAACCACCTAAGAATTGTTTAATACCACCAACTTCCATACCACCGATGCCACCAACGATGTTTGTTTTCGTTTTAGTACCAGCTACGATACCAGCAAGATAGCCGATTTCTTCAGTAGCGTAAGTAATACCATAAACGTTTGGTAAATTGTTAGCTGCAGGATCAGCATAATCAAAGTTAATGAATTTGATGTTTGGATATTGTTTCGCAACTTTTAACATTGGTCCTTCATATTGCCAGTTACCAGAAATGATTACATCATAACCATCCGCAGCTGCTTGTAAGAATGCAGGCTCATGACCAGCTTCATCTTTACCCATTTCGATTAATTTAGTGTCAACTTTATCACCATATTTTTCTTTAACAAGTTTCAAACCATTATATGTAACATCCATATATGATTGGTCACCCACAAATGGTAATAACAATGCAATACGTAACGCTTTTGGTGCATCTGCTTTAGGTGCTTCAGATGCTGTAGGTTTAGCTTCTCCACATGATGTTAAACTAAAAACCATCATTACAGATAAAAGCAATGCAAAAATCTTTTTCATGTTCTTTCCTCCTCGAGCAAACGTCTAGAAAGCGCTTTGACCGTAATTTGATTGCTATAAACACAACCAACTTCGTATGTTTTAATCCCTATGCTCCCATAATAATCAAAACATTGGTCTACCAGTAGTGTCATCTCTCTATCGTCTAATCTAGCTATAATAGTACCATAATTACGATGAAGTTTCAATGTGAATTCTTCAAATTCAGAAATTTTAACACAACCAATTTCTTCACAATAAACAAGTCCATTATTAAATACGCGATAAGAAAGTTTATTCTTTTCCACAAATAATTCACGGTACTTATTAGTGCCTTGTATATCAAAACAAAAACCAAAACTACACGTAGTTTTAAATGTACCTTCCAACTCACCAACAACACCTAAACTATCTCCAAACACAATAAAATCATCACAAACGCATAAACTACCATCAATAATCGTACATTTATTACGAAGCGATGTCGCTGTCTCTACTTCAGAAAAAGGTGTTTCGGAAAATGTTAAACCATAATCCAATCGCTTTAATGTTTTAAAATCAAGAATATAATCAAATGTTCTATCAACTCTAACGTGTTCAATCATAAACACGCCATGCATAATACGTGATAAATACGTTGGTATTAAACAAAGTTTTACCACCGTTTTACTACTTCGTTCAATCACATAAGAAACATCCATCACCCCATCAACAACAAACGTTTCCCCTTCAGTCATCGAACCATCACTATATTCTACAGCTAGCTTAAACTCGATTGGTAAGCCATTATTATTAATTCGCCATGTCACTTTCTCACCAGGATAAACAAGTGGCGAAAAACTTGGTTCATAGCGAGCATCGTATAAATCAGAAGGTAAATAATACGTCGTTACATATACCATACCACTAAATCCCTTAAATCCTTGATTTACAACAACACGAAGTTTATTATCAGCTACCACAAGTGATGTTTCACTATATCGATACGACTTACTCTTAAAACCACACACTCCATAAGGTAATTTAAAATCAAACCAAAGCGCATCATCGTTAATGACACTTTCACCCTTCAACATTCGACCTACATCATAAAACAACTGTGCACTTTGACTAATCGATTGAATATTCAAAGAGCCTAAAAAAGAACTACATAACACAACATCATGCAACGGAATAATTAAATCATGATCAATACCATCAATACCACAAAGAGCACCCATAATCGAACCAACATTACCTAAGGTGCAATCCGTATCCCATCCCGCATTTACTAACAACAACATCGTTTTCTTAAAATTATTTTCGCCATACACCATCGCATAAATCATAATCGCCGTATTAGGAATAATATGACACATTCCCTCATAACAACTATAATCATACTTTTCTAAAATATATTCTAAACAAGCTTTACTATCATATGGATTTTCTTTATAAAAAGTCATAATATCTTTAACACAATGAATATAGTCACCATCAGAAAAATAAGTAAGTGCCTCATTTAATAATTCATGTACATCATCGCAAGAAAAAGCCAAAGCGATACAAACCGCAACAAACTCACCACCGACGATACCACTTCCATCATGAGTAACACTACTCATCAAACCAGCTAAACGTTTAGCTAATGACGCGTCACCTAAGGAAACATATCCCCAACAATCACTAAATATTTGACCACCAATTTGTTCAGCTAAAGTAATTCCAAGTGTGGAAATAGAACCTGATTGAGGCGCTTTTATACCGCTTTTTAAACGATTATATGCGGTATGTTCCGTAGAAACACCTTCACCACCCCACCAAAAGAAACCATGACCATCACTCAACATATTTAATAAATGATTACCCAACATTTCTGCACTAATTTCTTCCTTGTTTAATAATGCACGAACAAAAAACAAAGGACCATTACTATCATCATCCGCCGCAAACATCGGTTGATAATCACAAACATAGCCTTTGATTTCACCATACGTCGCTACAATATCACGATGATGCCAATTTTCAACCGGTGCACCCAAACGAATCCCAATACACTTTCCTAACCAAGAAGCATAAATCGTTTCTAACTTATTTTTCATTTTCACTCCTTATAAAATCAACCATTTTATCAATATTATCCTTACTAAAAAAATAATCATCACAATGTTGTTTACCATCAACCAACTCAAAATAAATATCCTTATTAATACACTTATCATAAAAATATTGCGATTGTCGATACGATACTAATGTATCCTTAGTACCATGTTGTAGCCATAGTTTACAATGACAATGATCAATAAATGAAATAGGATTCGCTAAACGTCGAGTATTTTCATCATCATACTTATCCGCTAACCATTGACCAAACACTGAATATCGATCCGATAAATCCATTCTACTATTTTGATGAAATTTCGCATCCTCTTTTGTTAGTTGAAAATCAATCATTGGATAAAAAGCACAAATCGACTTAATATCAACATCATCAATTAAACCAAATTCACTATTTAAACTAAGACCACTTAGAAGCGCTAAATGCGCACCCGCCGATTCACCCCAAACATGAATTTCATCACTATCTAAATGATACTTATTTCCTTCTTTTTTAATAAAATGGAGTGCTTCTTTAATATCAATTACCGCTTGAGGAAACACATAATCAATCGCTAAAGAATAATCAATCAGCACACAAGCAAATCCTTTTTTTAATAAATACAGCATCGGTTCAATAAATACTGACCGCTTATGGCCACTCACCCAACCACCACCATAAACAAGCAAAAACACTGGATAAGTATCATTATTTCCTGGTAAATAAATATCCAAACAACGTGATGGATTACAACGATATTCGATGTTTTCATATGCAATATCATATTTATTACAATCAAATCGATCAATTTTAAAATTTAACATTTTTTTAAAACGATCATCTAAAACAATATCATTACGAATCATAAACAAACCTCCATTACTGATATTATACTATATTTCAATCGTTTAAAAACTCACAAACAATTAACCAAAACATAAAACAGTAAATTTCATCATTTTTTCATGGAATTTTTCTAAATATTCGTTATAATGTATACAAGAGATAAAGGAGAGATATACATGGTTAATTTAAAAGCAATGCCGTACAATTTAGATGACGAAGGCGTAAAATGGGTCAATGACACCATCGCTAACATGTCCCTCGATGAAAAAATTGGACAATTATTTTTCAACATGGGCGCTAGTACTGACGCAGACTATTTAAAAAGCGTTCTTGACACTTACCACATCGCTGGTGTTCGCTACAATCGTTCTAATGCTTCACAAGTGTACGATCAAAACAAAGTGCTTCAAGGACATTCAAAAGTACCTGTATTTATCGCTGCCAACACTGAAGCAGGTGGAGATGGAGCTGCGACAAATGGTACATACATTGGTCATGAAGTAAAAATTGCCGCAACAAACGATTCAAAATACGCATATGAAATGGGTCGTGTCGCTGGTGTTGAAGCTGCCGCAATCGGCTGTAACATGTCATTTGCACCAATCGTAGATATTTGTACTAACTGGAGAAACCCAATTATATCAGTAAGAACTTGGTCAGATAACGCTGATAAAGTATTAGAATATTCCCTTGAATATTTAAGAGGAATTTCTGAATCAGGAATCCTTGCAACCGCAAAACACTTCCCTGGGGACGGAAATGATGAACGTGACCATCACCTTTCTTTAGCAACAAATCATTGTTCTATTGAAGAATGGGATGCAACATTCGGTAAAGTATACAAAGGCTTAATCGACGCTGGATTACCAGCAATTATGGCTGGGCACATTGGTCTACCTTCATATGTTGAAAAATTTACACCAGATGCAACATTATCAGAAAAAGTATTACCAGCAACTTTATCAAAAGAATTAATCACTGACCTTTTAAAAGGACAATTAGGCTTTAATGGAGCTGTTATCACTGATGCTTCACACATGGTTGCCTTAACTTCTGCGATGTCACGTAAAGAGTTATTACCAATGACAATCGCTGCTGGATGTGACTTGTTCTTATTCTTCAATGATCCAGATGAAGATGTTCAATGGATGAAAGAAGGATATGAAAATGGTATTATTTCTGACGAAAGATTAAATGATGCCTTAACTAGAACACTAGGTTTAAGAGCTTCTATTGGTCTTCACAAAGCTGACAGAAATAACATTTTATTACCAAAAGAAGAAGCATTAGCTAAATTTAATCTTCCAGAAAACGTAAAAATCGCTGAAGAAATCGCTGATAAAGCAATTACTTTAGTTAAAAATGAACAACCAAGTATTTGGCCAATCACACCAGAACGCTATAAAAAAGTGTTATTAGTACTTAATGAAGGTTCAAAAGGTGGATTAGGTGCAGCATTGGGTTCAAGAGAATCAGCAATTGATGTATTTGAAAAAGTATTAGTTGCGAAAGGATTCAATGTTTCAAAATGGCAATCAACAGAAGAACGTATTTTGGCATTACCTGCTGAAGAACGTATGGCTGCGATTATGAACGTTTATGCGCAAAAACAACCAATTTCAAATTTAACGGACAATTATGATTTAATTATCAACGTTGCTAAAATAGGAATCGGTGTAGTTCAACGTGTAGCTTGGCCAGCATCTAAAGGGACACCAGATGTACCATTCTACGTTAATGAGATTCCAACAATTATGGTAAGTGTATATCATCCATTCGCATTAGCGGACGTTCCACAAATTCAAACATACATCAATGCATACGACGACAAAGAATACACATTAAATGCCGTTGTAGAAAAAATGATGGTTGGTGCAGAAGCTTTCACTGGAGTTGATCCAATGGATTCATTCTGTGGCTTTGAAGATACAAAATACAGCTACCAAGATATTTACGAAAGACGAATCAAACCATTATTAAAGAAATAGAACTAAAAAATCATATCAACGTTGATATGATTTTTTTATTAAACATTGAATCTAAAATGTAATACATCCCCATCTTTTACAAGATAGTCTTTACCTTCTAAGCGTAATTTTCCTGCTTCTTTTAATTTAACTTCACTTTCATAACGAACGATATCATCATAACCATATGTTTCCGCACGAATAAATCCACGTTGGAAATCAGAGTGAATAATACCAGCACATTCAGGTGCAGTCATTCCTTCTTTAAAGGTCCAAGCACGATTTTCCGTTTCACCAACCGTAAAATACGTTTTTAATCCTAATAAATGATAAGCAGCCTTAATCACTTGATTTAAACCACTTTCCTTAATTCCTAGTTCTTCTAAAAACATCTGTTTTTCTTCAGCATCTAACATCGATAATTCTTCTTCAATTTTAGCACTAACCGCAATAACATCATTATTCTCTTTTTCAGCAAATTCCTTCACTAATTGAAAATATTGATTATCTTCAGGATGAGCAATCTCTTCCTCTGACATATTCGCAATATAAATCATCGGTTTACTTGTTAAACATTGATAACTTTTCGCAATTTCTAATTCTTCTTTCGTTAATTCAACACTTCTAGCCGCTTTTCCAGCTTCTAGTGCTTCAATTAACTTTTTAACCACAGCTACTTCAGCCATCGCATCTTTATCTTTCGCTTGCGCTTTACGCTCAATTTTAGATAATCGATTTTCCATTGATTGTAAATCAGCAATCGCTAATTCTAAATTAATAATTTCAATGTCGCGAATTGGATCAACACTTGATTCAACATGAGTAATATCATCATCATCAAAACAACGAACAACATGACAAATCGCATCCACTTGACGAATATGCGATAAAAATTGATTACCTAAACCTTCACCTTTTGAAGCACCTTTCACTAATCCCGCAATATCGGTAAATTCAAATGTCGTATACACTTTTTTCTTCGGTTTAAATATTTCAATCAATTTATCCATTCTTTCATCTGGAACTTCCACTACCCCAACATTTGGGTTAATCGTGGCAAACGGATAATTTGCCGCCTCCACACTACTTTTTGTAATCGCATTAAATAACGTTGATTTCCCTACATTTGGTAAACCAACTATTCCAGCTGTCAGAGCCATTCTATCTACCTTCCTTATTCATTAAAATACAGTCATTAATACACTCAAAAACACCTTTAACTCGTTTACCTTTACCATCAAGAACAGGTTGAGAATCATCCATAATATATGGATAAGCAACCACATTTAACATCGCAATATCATTTTCATCATTACCAATGCACGCCACTTCTGATACATCTAAGCCATGATGTTTACAAAACTGAACAATTCCAGAACCTTTATCAATCCCTTTACAACTAAGTTCAATATTACGTTTACCACTTGAACTAATTGTACATTCATCAAAAAGCTTTTCTTTTAAAAGTTCCATTATTTCAGTTTTACGTTCCATCGTTTCAACCATCATAAAGATAATATGCGATTCAAAAGTAACATCATCATTAAAATACTTTTCAAACTCAATCGATTGATCACTCATTCCATATGGTTTAACAAACGTATTATACAACAATCCTTCAAAATGAGCCGTATACATTTCTTTTGTTGTCGCATTAGTGACAACAAAATCAACCTCATCCATATATGGTTTAATATTGTCATAAAACTTCTTAATAACTTCTTTCGGTAATGTCTTTTCCCATACAATAACACCATCTTCAAATAAAACACTGCCATTATGACCAATCATTTTTGTAATTGATGTATTATACTTCTTATTAACATACTTAAACGCATCATACGTGCGAGCACTCGCAACGACAAAATGATGACCTAATTCCATCCAACGATTGATTGCTTCAATATTTTCACTATCAACACCTTGCGAAGCATTAATCAGTGTTCCATCTAAATCACTTACAATGCATTTAATCATCCGATTCACTTACCCTCTCGATCATCTTTTTACACTTACGTTCAAACTCACTACGAGGAAACATTACTGTTGCACCACATCCTAAACACTTAATTTTAATATCAGCGCCTAAACGAATAATGCGCCAATGTTTTGATTTACGACATGGATGTTCTTTTTTCATTTCTACAATATCATTCAAGCCGTATTCCATACTCTACCTGCCTTTATACGCCATCAGCGTGTTATGCAACAACATTGTAATTGTCATTGGACCAACTCCTTTAGGAACCGGAGTAATAAAACTAGCTACATCCACAACATCATCAAAATCAACATCACCACATAATTTACCATCCACGCGATTAACGCCAACATCAATAACAATTGCACCATCTTTAACATAGCTACGATCAATCATTTTCGCTCTACCAATCGCTACTACTAACACATCAGCTCGTTTACAAACTTCACGCAAATTGTTTGTTTTCGAATGACAAACAGTCACTGTCGCATTAGCCTCTACCAATAAATTCGCAACCGGCTTACCAACAAGTTGACTACGCCCAATTACGACAACATTTTTACCACAAACATCCACATTCATCTCTTTTAATATTTCCATGACTCCTAAAGGTGTACAAGGACGTAAACCAGACTCACCCAATACCAACTTAGCTACATTTTCTGGATGTAATCCATCCACATCTTTCTTAGGTGAAATAGCTTGAATGATTGTTTTTTCATTAATGTGCGATGGTAATGGTAGTTGTACTAAAATACCATCCACTTCATCATCACCATTAAGTTGTTTCACTTTATTTAATAATTCCATTTCACTACAATCACTTGGAAGTTCTATCATTCTAGAAACAATTCCAACGTCATCACACGCTTTTTTCTTACCACTCACATACGATATACTAGCTGGATTATCACCAACCAACACAACCGCCAATGTCACTGGACGCATGTTTAAACGTTTCATTTCACTAATTTCGTTCGACATCGCTAAACGCATTTTCTTCGCTAATTCACTACCATAAACTATTTGACCCATATTTCCTCCTACAATTCTTCAGAATCAACAACGATGGTAACTGGACCATCATTCAATAAACTAACTTTCATATCAGCCCCAAAAATACCTGTTTCCACATGCACTCGTTCTTGAAGCACCTTATTAAACAAGTCATACAAAGGCTTCGATACATCAGGTTTTGCCGCCTTAATAAAACTCGGTCTTTTTCCTTTTTTTATATCCGCATACAATGTAAATTGAGAAATAGATAAAACACTACCACCTATCTCTTCTATTCCAAGATTCATCTTATCTTGATCATCCGTAAAAATACGTAAATCCAATATTTTATTCGCAACCTTTTTAACAATCGCTTCATTATCAGTTTCACAAATACCAACCAAAAGTAGATATCCTTTATCAATACTACCAACTACAGTACCATCCACGCAAACATTTGCGCTACTTACGCGTTGCACAACAGCTTTCACAATATCACTTCCTTTTACACCTGTATAGTATAACAAAAAGTTAAAAATAATTCACTATTTTTAGGTTTTCTCCTTATTATTTAAAAATCACATAATATAACAAAATCCTACGATATTTTAGCGTATGCATCTTGATATACTATCATCACAAGGAAGAAATCCTTGCCTACATACTAAACCCCCCTAATTTAGATGTAGAACCTATCCCCTTATAATATAATATGAAAAAGAGCCGTTAGGCTCTTTTTCATTACTTCGTCACAAATTGCTTTAATTGTGCAACACTCAAATCATTATCTTTCATAAACTCAGTAAAAAATTCAATCGATTCATCAATTGTATCTGTCATTGCATCTGTACAGTTATATTTTTCATAACTTTCTAAATTATCACGAACAGATTTTGTATACACTTTTTTACTCTTAAAATCGACATGACAAATATTATTATCACCCGGTATAAATTCACGATATTCAATATACACCTTATCATGATCAAACTTTAATGTCGCCAAAGGCTCACTTAGTACATGTTCAATCGAAACATTCGATTTCCAACCAAAATAAATATTAACTTCGTCATAATGTTCTTCACTCAACGAAATCATCGCACGACTCAACTCAATCTCTTCATTAAGTTGTTCGCTATAATCCTTATCAAGATAAGTTTCAAGCATTTTCGTATCTTTATCAATTGTCTTTAACATCGAATTAATTCGTTTATCAAAGTTAAATTCACTATACTCTTTCACATCAAACTGTTTGTACACTGTCTCATCCAAATGTTCATTATAATAACCACCAGACATTTGATTCATATAACCAAAATAATTAACATATAAATGTTGAAGACGTTCAAAAGAAAACTTTGTTTTACCTATAAAAAACGAGCCATCCACATAATAATATGTAGGATTTTCTGAATTCACATCTTTGCCAACAAAAGCAATCACATCCCCATCAACACGATAGCGACCAATACTCGTTTGATAGTCAACAAACTCATACTTGTAATCATTAGGATCTACAAATTCATCAACTTTACTGCGATCTAACTCAAAATCATCAACATTTTTTCCTTTTTTAACCAACTCATCGTATTCTTTCGTGTATAATTCATTATATTTCTCATAATAATCTTCAATATAGGCAGACTCTAACACATAATAAAACGTACCATTAATATAACTATTATCTTTAAAACAATAAAATTCCGCTTGAAAACGATCTTTTCCAAGTAAATCTTCATCTTCTCCATATCCAGCCATTGAAACTTCTGACATTTTATTAATCCAACAACCACTCAATGTTGTTGTATCTTTTTGTTGTTCTGTAGGCTGAGTAGGTACTACCTCAGCTTTTTTAGTACAAGAAACCATCAACAACATCACCAAAACAAGTATTATTTTTTTCATAGTACCTCCTACTGTACAAACGATTCTAAATCAGATAACTCTAGATCATTGTTATCAATTAAATTATGGAACGAAGTTAACGTGTCTTCTTTATACGCTAACACTTCTTCACTACAATAATATTTCTGAAATCCTTCATCAATTGGTGCAATTGGTTTTTTAGCAACTTTATCGGTTTTAAAATCAATCTGACATACATTAACAACGTCATTTTCATACGTCGTTATATCCACATACGAACCATATTTATTAATCACTAAACTTGCATTCACTTCCGCATTGTAATCATAAAAATCAATTTTATCTTTCCATGCATATGTAATAAAATAATCCCCAGTAGCCTCAACACTTAATTGTCCTAACTCATCTGCTAACTTCTTTTCCTTTTGCAGTTGTGGTTGATACTCATCCGTCACATACTGTGCAAGTTTCTTTGTATCTAAATCCACCGTTTTCATCTTATCTTCAATAAACTCTTGTAACGTCATCTTTATATACTCATCTTTTTCTAAATTATAGAAGGTAAGGATATCCGATAACTCTTTCATCTCAACTTTCCAAAATACATATTCAGGCAACTCTTCACTATACTCCCCATTAGTAAACTCAGTAATTAAATTACTATAGTTTATACTTAAATGATGAAGTCGCTCAAACGCAAAATCACCTGTTCCTAAATAAAATAATCCATCCTTATAGTCAAGATAATCCATTTCATTATCACCATACTGACTTACCATTCTTATCATATTCTTTTCATAAGAATATCGACCCTTATAATAAACATATTGTGATAATTCATACTCAAATTCTTCCTCATCAATCGCTTCATCCAACAATGATTCATCAAATTCAAAATCATCAACATTCTTATGTGTTTTACTATATTCCGTCAATGCCTTATCATACACTTCATCATATATTTCCATTCGTTTTTCATAATAATCTTCTGACAACGAATAAGTTATCATTCCATTAATAAAACTATCGTCTTTAAAACAATAATATTCACCATAGTAACTATCTTTTCCGTAAATTTCTTCATATCGCAAAAAACCAGGTTGTTTATCTTTATAAACATAACATCCTCCTAAACTAGTTTTCTTAAATGTAATCGGCTTTTTTACAACATCGCAACTTGAATTAGAGCATGATGTACCAAGTAATATAACCAAACAACAAAGAATTAATTTCTTCATTTTCTCTCCTTTTATAAACTCAAAAAATCTCCTTAGAGATAACTAAAAAATATATTCATGGGGTATTTGTTATTTTCATTATACTTTAATTATTACTAAAGTAAAAGAACATAAACTATCAAATATCAATTTATCCCTTCTTTATGATAAAATGATGGTGGTGATACTATGAAAGAACCTCTCGCATTTCGCTTACGACCAAAAACATGTAGTGATATACTAGGACAAGAACATTTATTAGGTGAAGGTCAATTACTGCATAAAATTATTCAAACAAAACAATTGATGTCCATTATTTTTTATGGTCCACCAGGATGTGGAAAAACATCATTAGCCCAAGCACTAGCCAATGACTTAAAACGACCAGTACGTTTTTTTAATGCCGTAATCGGCAATAAAAAAGATCTCGACACCATCTTCTTTGAAGCAAAAATAAACAAAGGATTAGTCGTTATCATCGATGAAATTCATCGTTTGAACAAAGATAAACAAGACTTACTATTACCACACATTGAAGATGGAACAATCATCATTATGGGTGCAACAACAGCCAATCCATTCTTCGCTATTAATCCTGCCATAAGAAGCCGTACCATATTACTAGAAGTAAAAACATTACAAGAAAACACCATTGCTGAAGCACTACATAGAGCCTTAGCTTCAGCAATCGGTTTTAATAATGAAGTAATTATTGACGATGATGCGATTGCTATGATAAGTAAACAATGCAATGGTGATATACGATATGCCTTAAACACCTTAGAAGCATGTGCCATCACAAGTGATGAACACATTACAATCGATACCGTAAAAAGCCTACATCGCGGCATCAATTCATCCTACAGCAGTAGCGATGACGGCTATTACGACACCTTAAGCGCTTTTCAAAAATCCATACGTGGCAGTGATGTAGATGCTTCATTGTATTATTTAGCATTACTTCTACAAGCCCAAGATTTACAATCAATACAACGTCGTTTACTTGTCATAGCCTACGAAGATATTGGCCTAGGAAATCCAGCCGCTGTGGCACGTGTACACCAAGCAATTGATGCCGCTCTTACCGTTGGTTTACCAGAAGCAATCATTCCATTATCCAACGCCGTCATCGATTTAGCCCTATCACCTAAAAGCAGATCAGCGTACAACGCCATAAAAAAAGCAATGGATGTAACAAGCAATAGTAGCTATAGTATTCCTGATTATTTAAGACTAACACCAGTAAATCTAGCACCTGATGAAAAGTACGATTATAACAATCCAGAACTATGGTCGCAGCTTGTATATTTACCACATTCCATCAAAAACATATGTTTTTACTCGCCCAATAGAAACAGCTCTTACGAAGCACAACTAGCCAAAAATCTTGATTTATATAAAAAAATACCAAAGACAACAAACCCCTCAAAAATTAAAAAATAATCATATTTAGCAATGTTATTATGTGATAATCATGTGAATTTTCACAAAAACGTTGCTTTTTTTTAAAACTTTTACTAGACTACTTTGGAGTACTTAATAGGAGGACTTATGAAAATGCATCAAAAGGCTGTCTATTTCCTAGCAGTATTAGGATTAATGTTCAGCCCAATAAGCAAAATTGGAATTAATGCCTTAGCACAAGATAGTAATTCCATTTCAACTATTCAAGTAGAAGTAAACGATAACAACGCCAACGAAGTTATCAAAAAAGAAGTCATTGCTCATTATTATCCAAATGACTTAAACATTATTGATTTTGAAAAAAGTGAAATGAAAGTGGAAAATTTAGATATAACTAAAGTAGGTACTCAAGAAATCCACGTCTTCATTCAACTGAAACCAAAAACGCCATCCGATGTGTTTCTTATCCAAAACACAATCCAAACAAAACTACGATGCACTGTCAATGATAGTGAAAAACCAAAATTAACCCTAAAAAACAATTTAATCTACATAAAGACAAATTCAGAATTTGATCCAACAACATACATCGACAAAATTGAAGACAATAGTCACGAAGAAGACCTAAACGATTTGGTAACAATTACAAATCCAGTCGATATCACAACTAACGGAAGCTATGAAGTCGTATATACAGCATTCGACCACAGCAATAACTTCGATCAACAATTATTAACGGTCGTTGTTACAGCAAATCCACAACGTCAAGGATCAGTATCCTCTGGCGAAAAGATTGATGAAATGCTCAATCTAATCAACGAAGGAAGAGCAGCATTAAACTTAGAACCACTTCAACTCGCCGATGAAAATGGACAAAAAGCAATTTCCATGCGAGCAAGTGAATCCATCGGAAATATAACTCATAGAAGACCAGATGGAAGTCACTACAAAACAGCACTTGAAGAGTGCAATGTCGATTATCAACATTCCCCACTTGAAGTATTAACCTATGCCGGGTCAACGGTTGAAGCAAAATACAACTGGTGGATGAGTTCACCAAACCACCGCGCTATACTACACTCAAAAGGGTATACAACTATCGCGATTGGCTATTGTTCAGAAATGTGGGCAGCTATTGTATATTAATAGCTGCTTTTTATATTAAAAAAGCACTTAACGTGCTTGATTAATCGAATTCATCACTTTATACGCAAATTCCCGCAAACGCGCTAAATCATTGTTATCTGGCTTATTTTTATTTAAAAATAAAAATTTACTATGACAAACAAATCGTTCTGGATACAATTCTATCCCTTTACGTTTTAAAACATTCACAATTAATTGCGTTTGATCTTTTCCTCTCCAACAACTAGAAAATATAACCGCTGCCTTAATTTTATTTACAGGTAATGTATCCAAATAATTAATAAATTCCTCAGATGGCTTACCACCATAAATACCTGTACCAATAAACAATAAGTCAGTACCCTCTAAACAATACGGCGTTTTAGCATTAATCGGTTCAACTTTAACAACCTCACCAATAACTTTAGCTAACTTTTCCGTAGTACCAGACTTAGTCATATAAACAATATTAATTTTCATAAATTTCCTCTAATCAATCATTTCTTTTATACTATTATTCGCAACACTCAATAAAATAGATGTCAAAAAAGCAGCACCAGTAGACATCATAGCTCCATTTACAAAACCAATCGCCGACTGAAGAACAACCATATTTATCACTAAAGAAAACAATCCAAACGTAATAAATGTAATTGGTAAAAATATTAATTTCAACAATGGACGAATTGTACCATTTAATATCGTAAGAACCAAAGAAACCTTCACCAAATCTTTCACTGAATAAAAAGCAATACCAGATAAAAAAACATATGCAATAAACAGTACCATCGCATTTACAAACCAAATAAGCACAAACTTCTTCATAACCATCACCTACTTTCTGTTTGTATGGGAATTTTAACACACTATACAAAAAAAAGGTACTAGCTAAGTGAAAAGTTCACCAAAGTTTCACATTGTATTTTCCAATTAGTTTGACATCTGTAAAAGTTAGTGTTATGATATTAAAGTATTCAAGCACCACATGATTTCACATCGAGATCGCGTTTTGATTGAGATGTATTTTTTATGAGATTGCTAATACGTTTATGGAGGTACATATGAGTACAGGAAAAGTAAAATGGTTTAATGCTGAGAAAGGTTATGGATTTATCACTGGCGATAATGGTCAAGATATTTTCGTTCACTTCTCTGCAATCAAAGGCGAAGGATTCAAAGCACTTGACGAAGGTCAACAAGTAGAATTTGACGTTACAAACGGTGAACGCGGTCCTCAAGCTACAAATGTTGTAAAACTTTAATCTTTAACATTAGATAGATATAAAGCGATACTAACAGAAAGGTTATGCATTCATAACCTTTTTTAATCCCAATTTTCATTTTTTTCTTGCTTATCAAGCAAAAGTATTATATCATTATTGAGTATAAATAGAGGAGGTGTTTTCCTTGGCAGTTCAACAAAGAAGAAACTCAAAAACAAGAACAGCAAAAAGAAGAACGCATTTCAAACTTGATGCGCCTACTTTAGTAAAATGTGTAAAATGTGGCGAATTCAAACAACCACATCATCTTTGCCAATCTTGTAACAATAAATAAGATAATCCTAAGGATTATCTTTTTTATTTGCTTATTTTTGCTTCTCCCAGGTTCCAGGTAATTTAGGGTTTGTATTCTCAGTATATTTATACGTACCTGGACCACCTTTTATTTTATCTGTATACAAACTTATTAAATTTTTGGTGCGATTAACATTACCGCCACCATCTGCTGTATAATTGAACATATTATTTTGACCCAACTGAAAGGTTACATCAGTCCCAAATGTAACTATATTTAAATCTGGATTTTCAGCAAATGCGCTTGCCCCAATCGTCACACCATTACCAATACTGACAGATTTTAAATCATTACCTTTAAACGCATTTCCTCCAATCTCTTTTAGCGTAGAAGGAAGTATCAATTCTGTGATTTTATTGTTTTCAAAAGTTCCATTTTTAATAGTTGTATAGCCTTCTGGTAATTTCACATACTCAATGTTTCCACCTTTAAAGTTACCTACAATCGTTATAGAAGTAGCACCATTGCTCACAGGCAAATATAAGCGCGTAGGATTTATAGTATTGGAAGTATTAAAACCATCTATTTCTCCTATATTGCTAGTTTTAAAATTAAAGACTTTCGGAAGCAACATTACGTCCGCATTTGCTTGAGCCACCACCCACTGCAATTTAGTTTGATCCCACATAAACGCCGCATCTTTCTGAGCTGGTATTGGAGTTTTTAAATTTGATGTATTCATAATTAAGCTATAGCGTTCATTATCATTTTTACAGTCGTTAAATAACGTTGTTAACGGAACGTTTTTATCAATACTTGATATCGCAGTCATTGTGTTTAATTGTTGTGTAGATATACTGTCAGTGACTTCTTGAGCCTTTTTAACCATGCCTAAAACGGATGGCGCCAATATGAGACTTAGTATAGAAATAATAGAAATTGTAACGATTAATTCAACTAACGTAAATCCTTTTTTCATATTTTTACCTCCTCTAATATCATTATAACAATACAACAAATAGTTGTCATCTATTTTAACTAAAAAGATTGCCGTCAGCAATCTTATTTTTTATATTCAGTGTCTTCTGATTCAATTGTCATTTCAATGTTTTCTTTTTTCAACATATCGATGTATTTTAAAGCATCTTCATAACTAGAAAATTTTAATCGTGAGTAAGTATTGTTATCATCATTAAACAAAATACTCATATATACATCCTTTGGATCGTATTGGGTTGTAGAAAATAATGGTGCATTATAAAATTGTTCAGTATTTTTAACCATAACTTGTCGTGTTTCTTTAATTACAACGTCATTATCAGTAAATGACTCCATTCCATAATAAGAATAACCATTGTATTTATAACTATCATAAAAGTCGATTCTTACACTAGAAAATGTATTAATAAATTTTTTATCAAAGTAGCGACCAATATAATTCATATAGATGCCATTAAATCCATGGACAACTACGATAATTGCGATAAATTGAATAATCATCATCTTCTTAATAACAACCTTACGCAACGCAATCCAATTAGCGATATTATACAATACAAACAATATCGTAATAGCTAACAATACCGCTTTTATATCATTTGTAGGCGCCGTTGTAAATACGGCAATAATCGTTGTTGCCCAAGCGATTAGTAGTGGAAAAGTGACAAATTTAGTAGAACTCGTTTCCACGTCTTCATTTTTAATAACTTTAACGCTCTTTAAACAAATAATATACGCAACAATACCTATTAAAACAAATAATGGAATTTGAACCTTAAAATTAGTTTGAAGTGCCATCTTAACATACGTTTCATTAAATGTCTCTTTTACAGCATTTGTCGTCATTTCAACAATCGCCGCGAAACCAAATAATATTGGACTAAACAACCTTGTAATCGGTTTTTCTGTCAAAGAAAAGTGCATAAACGCATATAAACTATGACCTCGTAAGAAATTATCAATCGACACAATGGACAACATCGGTAAAACAGCATAACCAATTTGACAAAGAGCGGCATCTACTACGTGACTGCATTGAAGCATAATAGCACTATTTATAATAAACGCCAAAGAAGAAAATAACATCACTAAAAACCACACATACAACATAAAATCTACTCGTATCGGATATCCTAGTAATGATCCAACAAGATGACCAAGAAAATAATTAATCGTAAAAACTATAAAAATGGAAATTAATGCAAATACTATTTTAGTATTAAGTAGTGTAACATCATCAATTGGTAATGATTTAGTGACATCATTTTCTTTTTTACTCACTGTATAATGTAAAATATATAGTGGCAATATAAACGATGTCAATACCGTAAGTCCACTTAACCAACCATGAGGAAACATATATGCGCCATTATTAGTAATAAACACTAAAAATGGAAACAATAGAAACGCCATTAAAAAGGCAATCGCAAGCGCTGTTTTGTTCGATTTAAAACAATAAAGTAAATAGTTCTTATCCATGACGTTCTCCCCTTTCTAATTCAATCATAAACAACTCTTCAAATGAGATTGGTAAGGCTTCGCACAACAACGGTTCACTTTTATTAATCACCGCAAGAACATCCTCTAATTTTCCTTTCACCATCATTACATGAACTCTACCATTACTATTAACATTAAATGCTTCTAATCCACTAATTACATCCATTAATTCCACATTCTCTTTCAATACTAATTGAATTTTATGGTATTCCTCTTTTGACTTTTGAATATCACCACTTTGTACTAAACGTTTTTGATCTAGCATTAAGAAACTTTCACAAATATCTTCAAGTTCTCTTAAACTATGTGAAGAAATAATAACGGATGTATTCAATTGTTCTAAATCTTCAACAATTGTTTTCTTTAATATTAATCTCACTTTAGGATCTAAACCATCAAATGCCTCATCCAACAACAATAATTTCAATGACGTCGATAATGCGATAGATAAAAAGGCTTGACGCTTCATACCCTTCGAAAAGGTTTTAATCTTTTGATTTTTATTCAATTTAAATAAAGCACAATATTTATTAAAACGAGACTGATCCAACGTATAAAACGTTTCATAAAATTCATATAAACTTGTCATTGTCGCATCACTTGGATAATAAGGATCATCCGATAAGAAAAATACATCTTTCTTCCATTCAACGCCATTACTAATCGGTACACCATTATAGTCGATATACCCACCATTAATATCATAAATCCCCATCATGCATTTCATCAATGTTGTTTTCCCTGCACCATTAATGCCAACTAAACCAACAATTTGATTCGGTTTAATCGTAAAACTAACATCTTCTAAAATAACTTTATCGTGAATATTTTTACATACACCGTTCAATCTAAACATTATCTTCTTCCCTTTCTTTAATCCATTCAATTAATTCATCATCACGAATACCAACCTTACGACATTTTTGTACTGACATCATAAATTGTTCTTTTAACACATGATTCCCTTCATTAAAATCACTCACAAATGCACCTTTTTTAGGTAAACTATAAATAATTCCTTCATCGGTTAACTCTTGATAAGCTCTCGCTACTGTATTAGGATTAATTCCTAAATCAGCTGCTAAATTTCTTACAGAAGGTAATTTCTCATGTGGTTTAAAAACTCCTAAATGAATAAACTGTTTCGTTTGATTTTTAATTTGTTCAAAAATCGGAACATTTCCTTGTGGAATAATTAAATACATACAATCTCCTTTCTGTACTATCTGTATTAACTGTATCATCTGTATTTTATAATGTCAATATAAAAAGTGCATATACGCACTTTCTTAAAAATCTCTTTCAATTGTACAAACGGCAATCAATCGTTCTTCTTTCGCCGCTAAATATTCATGAATTTTTTCCTCAACAATGTTATTATCAATTGGACAATCAAACGACAACGCAACATCAAAAATTAAATTGCTGTGGGTTTCACCTTTCACCATCCTAAAGTCATGAATACTAATACCACTACATAATGTTTTTACAAATTGATCCAACTCCATACGATATCCTTGAACTTCTTCATCATCAATATCAATAGGATCAGTATGTATTGTCAGTAACACATTACACTCTTTTTTCACTTGGCTCTCTAATTCATCCACACAATCATGAATAGAAGACAATATTTCATCACTACGCACCTCAACATGAACACTACCGATTAAACGATTAGGACCATAATCATGCAACATCAAATCATGAATCCCTAATATTCTTTCATTATTTAACAAAATAGTTTTAATCCTTTCAACAACTTCTTCATTTGCCTGTTGACCAATTAATGTATCCAATGTATCTTTTAACACATCATAGCCAGCTTTAAGGATAAAACACGATACGATAACACCCATTAAACCATCTAATGAAAATGGAGTAAAACGACTAAATAGTAATGAAATAATTGTAGCGGATGTCGCAAGCACATCACTGAAACTATCCTGAGCTACCGCAACCATCGCTGAATTATTAATTTTTACGCCCAACGAGCGATTAAAGAAACCTAACCATATTTTTATAGCAATGGAAGCAAGAAGTGATGCTAAAGTAAAATAACTAAATTGAATCGTTTCACTAGAATTAATGCGTGAAACAGAATCCTTCAACAATTCAAAACCAACAAACAAAATCACAACCGCAATCACCAAACTCGTTAAATATTCAATACGACCATGACCATAAGGATGATCTTTATCTGCCGGTTTACTAGCCATTTGATAGCCAAACAATGTAACAACACTTGTAGCCATATCTGACAAATTATTAAAGGCGTCCGAAGTAATCGCAATGGAAGAAGAAAACCATCCAAGAAATAACTTTAAACAAAACAACACAATATTCGCAACGATACCAACAACGCTACTCAACGTTCCAATAGAAAGACGAACCCGATCATCTTCTACATTCTCATAATCTTTGATAAATAATTTACATAAAAATAATGTCATAGTGAACCCTTTCTAGCCTCACTAATTCTACCATATTTAAACTCTTTTTTGCTAAACAACTGAAAATCCATCCATAAAATAGGAACACAAATAGGAATAAACACTAATTGTATAAGCATAAAACAAATTAAGCATGAATACACTTTTCCTAATAACACCATCGAAATAACGTTAATAACCGTATTAGGAAGTAATAAAGTAAGTATCATACAACTAGTCCAAACCATGATGATGTAACTGTACACACAAGTATTACGATATCTTTTACCTACTATTTTTACATACAATCCTACAATTGTACCAAAAGCGATTATAAAATACACATACTCACTAATCAACTGTAATGAAAATAAATTAAACAGACCAATAAACAACCAATAATAAATAATAAATTGAAGTACATGATTCCATGTAAGACGACGTTGAAGATGATATAAGATGATACCTACACTAATACAAGCTATTACAAATCCGACAATCACCATCTCTGTCAAAATATACCAAACACTTAAACCATACAATAGAACTGAATAAATCAATGAATTTTTCATACCATTCCCTCCTTTATGGTGTGATTATACCATGGTATAAAAAAATCATTGTTCGAAAAAACGAACTATGGTACACTTTTATCAGCGAGGTACACGATGAGATTGCGACTTTTAACACTATTAGAACTTTTAAATAAAAAGAGCGATATCGCTCATCCTTTAAATATCCATGAAATACTTGACTACTTAAAAGATAAAAAAATTCAAACTAGACGCCAAACTATCTATGACGATATCCAAGCTCTCAAAGACCATGGTTATCCCATAAGATACACCCAAACACCAAGTTCAGGATATTATCTCGAACATCGACTCTTATCAAAAGTTGAAGTAAAAGTATTATGTGACGTAATTGACCAAGTTGAACCACTATCAGTTAATCAATCAACAAGTATCATTAAAAAACTTTGTAGTATTTTAAATGACGAAGACCAAGTAGAAATTATGAACAATCGCTACATTTCTAATAATAAAACAGACAACGAAATCGTTTTACACACAATATCAATTGTTCAACAAGCTATTTCTAATTATCAAAAAATAACGTTTCGTTACTTTGATATCGTAAACCAAAATATCAGGAAATATCGAAAAGATGGTCAATCGTACGAAACAATTCCTTATGCTATCGTATTTGACAATCAAAAATATTATTGTATTTGTTACTCCGAAAAATACAACAATTTTAGCCATTATCGTTTAGACAAAATGGATAAAGTAAAGCGAAGTGAAGAAACAATACAACGCCATTATTTTGATATTCATGATTATATGGCTAAAACCTTTAATATGATGGCAGGCCAACCAGAAACAATCATCGTTCGCTTTAACAATAATCTTTACAATCAAGTAAGTGATCGATTAGGCACTTTAACGATAAAACAAAAAGATGATGATACATTTACAGTAATAATTCATACCATCGTATCAACATCCTTTTTAAGTTGGCTTTTACAATTTCAACAAGATGCCATCATCCTTCATCCAAAAAACGTCATTGAACAAATGAAACAATTAACTACTCAATTATATCGTCATTATAATCATTCAACATCTTACGATGAGCACTAATGATAAGCGTCGATTCAAGAGAAGACTTACTTACCCAAAAGGCATCATCAATATCAATCTTTTTCTCTAATTTGACATCAATTAATTCCATATTCCACACACGATGTGAATAGATATGCTTATATTTCTTTTTAACAATACCGGCATACCCTAACTTGGTAGAAGATTGAATCAAACGATAATAACCAATCATAAGACCATCACGCCAATCACTACACAAACATACTTCATCATCCGTATGAATTAAATACGTATAAAATGAAAATTCCGGAGATTTTTTCTTTCTTTTCTTAATTGGAAAATTATTCATTTGTTGGTGTTGATATCCTTTACACGCAAAACTCAACGGACACTCATGACATTGTGGATTCGTTACGGTACACACTAATGCACCTAATTCCATCATTGCTTGATTGAACAGTGATGCAACACCATCCTTCATCCACATCATCACTGTTTCCGTCACTTTTTTCTTACATGAAATAGTTGTAATATCTTCTGACAACATCAATATTCTTGTAACTACTCGCAATACATTACCATCCACCGCCGCTTCTTCTTGGTCATAACAAATACTACAAATAGCACCACTAGTATAATCACCAATACCAGGAATAGTGAGTAATTGTTGTTTAGTCCTAGGTAAAAAGCCACCAAACGTTTCACAAACCATCATTGCACCTTTATGTAAAGAACGAGCTCGATTATAATATCCTAAGCCTTGCCACATCAATAGAACTTCTTCTAGTGGAGCATTCGCTAAATCGACAACTGTCGGCCATTTTTCAATCCAACGCTCATAATAAGGCAACATCACATCAATCTTCGTCTGTTGAGCCATTACTTCACTAACCCAAATACGATAAGGATCCCTACTCTGACGAAAAAGTAAATCACGATGATTTACTTTATACCATTCTATTAACGCTGTATGAATGTCTCTATTTGTAGGCACTGTTATATGCTACTCCTGCATCCAATGTTCTTCCGCGAGCCGCAAACATATCACTAACAGTAACTAATTGATATCCTTGTTCTAGTAATTTATCAATAATAATCAATGCCGCATCTTTTGACTCCAAATGAATATCATGCATCAAAACAATCGAACCATCTTTTACTTGTTTCATTACCGCATCCACAGTTGCGTCGACATTGCGCGTCTTCCAATCAAGAGTATCAATACTCCAGAAAATAAATGGAAATGGTGAGAAATCACGAGATTTGGCATCTAATGCACCATAAGGAGGTCTAAATGTTTTCATTTCATAATGGCCTTCAGTAAGTCCTACTAACGTACGTTGAGGTTCATTAAATTGTAAATCCAAATCCTTTGTCTTTGTTAAATAGCTATGATCCCAAGAATGATTACCAATCTCACTACCTGCTTCAATCACTTTTTTAACTACTTCAGGATGTGCTTTCATTCGTTTACCAAGTTCATAAAATGTTGCCGCACCATCAACCTGTAATAATTTATCAATAATCATCGGTGTAAAAGTTCCATGAGGCCCATCATCAAATGTCAATGCCACCATTGGCAAAGTAGGATTCACATATCGCTTCACAATTTCATAATAAGGTTGTAATGGTTCAACTTTTAAATCAAGTGGAACATGACCTGCTAACTTATCCAAACTAACAACATATTCACGATCTAAAACAAAGAAATGAAATCCATCATCCATAATCACAAAATTATTAAAATTCTCTTGTAACGCCTTCGTTTTTTCTAAAATATCTTTGCTAAACAATAACTCTTTCGTATCCTCAGCTTCTCTTATTAAGCATCGAATTTGTTGCGAAATACGTTTAAGTCCAACCTCATCAATAAAACCTTCTTTTTCAATCGCTTTTTTATTAACTAAATCAATGACAAAACTACGAACATACTGTGTTTCAATATCATTTTCAAGCAAATGACACGTATATTTCACAGAAACTATACCTTCTATTGGACGATAAACTTCATAATCAGCTCGAATAAGCGGTTTTTTCTCTTTATTCCCATCTGTAGAAGCACTTAATTCATCCAATATTTTATGTGCTTCTTGCGCCAATAATGTGTTTAACAATGCTTCTTCTTGAATCTGACTTCCTTTAAAAACAGGATAATATACCGCAACACCTAATGTTGATTTCATATTTTTATACACTTTAATATTTTCTGTTTCACTAGGTACTACTTGTGTTGATTTCAAGAACGGAGGTAATGCATTGCTCATCATAAACCATCCTAAAAGCAGAGTAATTACGATAATTAGACCACTGACAAAACCAATCGCCTTCACTTTTCTCACTTTTTTTTCTGACATATTTTACCCCCTATTTCCGGTTATCATTATACCATAAGAAAAATAGAAATAACTTTATTTACTCTTTCGTAAGTAAGATGTAAGATTAGTTATCTCTATTTTTTTTAATTAATTTAAAAATAGTTGAAACAAACAACGTCCCCAATGCAAGTGATCCCGCATTCGCCAATGTTTCAAGACCTACCGTAAGTGCTAAAGCTGATTTATTCTCAATAATATACAACATTGTACGATACATTCCTTCTCCAGGAACCAAAATAACTAATGCAACAACTAAAAAAGTCAATGTCGGCTCTTTCATCTTTCGAGCAGCAATTTCCGCAAATAAACTAAAAATCATTGACGATAAAAACAAAGCAGCTTGACTCGATAACTGAAGTGAACTAAAAAAAGTCAAACAACTATAACTTAATACAGCACCAATAGAAGCTACAATTAAAGTAACACCACGAATATGAAACAGTACACCAAAGCTTAATCCAGCTAAGAAAGCACCAACATAGCCCATCATAACGAATACCCCAATGCAAGCCATGCCATCATCGCTAAACCACTTCCTACAGCCAAAGCAACCGCAATGAGAAACGCTTCCACAATACGAGCAATACCTGAAACTAAGTCACCTGAAATAATATCCTTAATCGCATTTGTAATCGCAAGACCCGGAACAAGTAACATGATTGTTCCAACAATCGTAATGTGTGGCGATGATAAAACACCAAAATGGGTCGCACCAAACGATAAAAACGTTAAAGGAAACGATGATACACACATATTAAAGAAAGTATTTATATTTTTTTGTGATAATTTCATTGTTAAATAGCGCGTAAACACACCTAAAACAAATGCACATAGAGCATCATTCCAATGACCATTATAAACAAAAACAAACCCGAACGCTCCTAAACCACCAAACAAACAATTCAGAAACATACTATAAACAGGTTCTTTACATATTCGTACAATTTCATCATTTAGTTCATCAATACTCATACGATAAGCATTTCTAGAACAATCATTCAATTTACTAATACGGTCTAAATTCGTGTTTCGTGATGAAACTCGAGCCACTTGCGCATAACTTTCACCTTCATAATAACCACTGAACATTAATCCAGTTTGCGAACAAAAGCATGATGCTTCCGACAAATGAAAAGCAGTGGCTAGCCGTACAACAGTATCTTCCACACGTGAGGTTTCTGCACCACTCTCAAGAAGTGATACACCAGCCATCATCACCGTGTAAAGAACCTTGTTCGGATAACTCATTGCCTGATTAACCATAGTTTAACCCCAATAGACGACGTAATAATTCATCATCCACCGACTGTTCAAGCGCTGTTTCATAAGAAATGCGACCAGCTTGCACACTTCGTGCCAGTGCCATATCAATTGTTTGCATCCCTGATTGAGCACTTGTCTGCATAACGTTACCAATTTGAAACGTTTTTCCTTTACGGATCATATTCCCAATCGCATCATTTGTTAACATAATCTCTAATACGGCACAACGACCAGAACGATCGCTACGCGGTAATAAACGCTGTGCAATGGTAGCTTTTAATGTGGTCGCTAATTGCGTTCTAATTTGATCTTGTTGGTTAGCAGGGAAAACATCGATAATACGATCAATTGTTGTAGCAGCACTTGTTGTATGCAATGTAGACAATACTAAATGTCCTGTTTCCGCTGCGGTAAGCGCTAAAGAAATTGTTTCATGATCACGCATCTCACCAACTAAAATAACATCTGGGTCTTCACGTAATGCCGAACGCAATGCCAAATGGAAAGCTTTCGAATCTCTACCAATTTCACGTTGATTCACAATCGAATTCTTATGATTATGAACATACTCAATCGGATCTTCCAACGTTAAAATATGGCATTGACGATTTTGATTAATACGATCAATCATCGCCGCTAACGTTGTCGATTTACCACTACCAGTAGGACCAGTAACTAAAATTAATCCACGCTCTAAACGGCAAAGATCCGCTAAAAGCGGTGGCATATCCAGTGATTCCAGTGATGGAATCGTCTCATTTAATAAACGAATCGCAATGGCATAAAACCCTCGTTGACGATAAATGTTTACACGATTACGATAACCTTCACTACTGACAAAGGTACAATCGACATCATTACCACGCAACAATTCATCCATTTGCTCTACATTCACAATTTGTGAAATGCATTTTTCAATATCAGCGCCTTGAAGCACCGGTTCATCAATTGCCATCAATTTACCAGTAACACGCAACATTGGCGGTAATCCAACTGTTACATGTAAATCTGAAGCATGTTTCCCTCGCCCTATTTTCAACCATCTATTTATCATGTCATCACCCTATTCTATCGAGTATAATATTTTAATAGCCTCATCAACACTTGTAATACCTTCTTTAAGAAGTCCTAATAACTCTTCACGCATCGTAATCATTTTAACGCGTACAGCATACTCACGAAGCATTTTAACGTCATTACCGTGTTCAGCAATCAAACGGCGACTCTCTTGATCCACCATAAATATTTCAACAACAGCTATACGACCACGATAACCAGTAAAGCCACAATGTTGACAGCCTTCACCTTTTGATACAACACGCAACGTCGGATCTTTTAAAAGAGTACGATCACGATCAGTGGCCAAAACCTCTTTACGACAATATGGACAAACGCGCTTCACTAAACGCTGAGCAATAACTCCACGAACCGTATCCGCTAACAAATACGATTCCACACCCATATCCATTAAACGAGAAATAGACGAGAAAGAGTCATTTGTATGCAATGTCGAAATAACAAGGTGACCAGTGATTGAAGCACGAACAGCAATCTCCGCCGTCTCACCATCACGAATCTCACCAATCATAACAACATCCGGATCCTGACGTAAAATAGAACGCAACCCAGAAGCAAACGTTAAGCCAGCCTTCGTATTAACTTGAACTTGATTAACACCTTTAATACGCTTTTCCACTGGATCTTCAATCGTCACAATATTCATCTTAGGATTAATAACTTCACTTAAAATAGTGTACAACGTCGTTGTTTTACCACTACCAGTAGGACCAGTAGCTAAAATAATACCATTACTATATTGAATTAATTGACGAATGGCAGCCACACTCTTAGCACTAAAACCCATATCCTCAAAATTATAATTTACATCCTGATTTGTTCCCAACAAACGAAGAACCATTTTCTCCCCAAAAATTGTCGGTAATGATGAAACACGCATATCAATCTCATTAATTCCATACTGAAACACAATACGACCATCTTGAGGAATACGCTTTTCCGCAATATTCATACCAGCCATAATTTTAATACGCGTCAATAACAATGGTTGTAATGACGATTGTAATTGAACATGTTCCCGCAAATCACCATCAATACGAAAACGAACCGCCACACGCCCCTCTTCAGGTTCAATATGAATATCACTCGTATTACTCTGAATCGCTTCAGTAACAATATTATTTAATAATCGCACAATTGGTGCAGAATCAATACGAGAAAGCATATCCTCTTCATTTTGATCAACAACAGTAGAACGTTGTTCTTGATTTAATGTTGATAAAACTTCCGTCGTTTTTAATTTAGCATATATTTTTTCTTGAGCTTCCTTAATTTCCTTCTTACCAGAAACAATCCCCTCAACATTCAAACCAGTAGCCGATTTAATATCCTCAAACACATAAAAATCCAAAGGGTCACTCGTCGCAACAAACATCGTACCATCTTTTATATACAATGGAAGAATACAATTCGAAACAACAAAATCCTCAGAAAGAGAAGAAAAAACACTCAAATCCACATTAAAAACAGGATTTTCAATATAAGGAAGATTCAACTTTTTACTAAGAGTCTTCAATACATCTTTTTCTTTAACATAACCAAGTTCAACAATCATCTCACCCAATCGTTTACCAGGCGTCTCTTTTTGTTTACGCAAAGCATCATCTAATTGCTCATACGTAATTAAACCACTTTCCAATAATAATTGACCAAACTGTAATTTTTTTGTCATCTTTACCCTCCAATGATAGAATTTCTTCTAAGAATATACTACAATATACTAAAGTGAGGTATTACTATGGATCTACTACTTGCAACCTATGTATTCGTCGTTGGAATTGTTATCGGTTCCTTTTTAAATGTCGTAATATACCGTTATCAAGCACCAATCAAAGTATCACAAGGACGCTCAATGTGCTCAAATTGCCATACAACTCTAAAAGCAATCGATCTCATTCCCGTATTTAGTTATCTTTTCTTAAAAGGAAAATGTAGATATTGCCATCAACACATATCACTACGTTATCCAATCGTAGAACTATTAACTGGATTTGTCTTTCTAGCAATCTACTTAAAATTTAAAATCACGATTCAAACACCAATTTACTGCATCGTCGCTGCTTTTCTAATCAGCGCCGCCTTTATTGACCTTGACTCCATGATTATACCCGATAGAACCCATATCGCCTTAATCATCGCCGGGATTTTACTAATACCATTTGATCATCTAATAAAAGATAGAATCATCGGACTTCTTATCATAAGTATACCATTTTTTATTATCGCATACATCACTAAAGGTTTAGGATATGGTGATGTAAAACTAATGGCATCAGCCGGATTTCTATTAGGATATAAACTCATCATCGTTGCCGCACTACTAGGAATCATCCTTGGCGGAATCATCGGAGCAATCAGTTTACTAAAAGGAAGCGATAAAAAATCAGAAATGCCACTAGGACCATCACTCATTATCGCCATCTTCCTAGCACTATTTTATGGACAACCTCTTATAACATGGTATTTAAGCTTACTAATTTAAGGCTTTTTATAACACAACAATGGACCACTAGTATCTTTACTAGAAATAATAGCATCTGGATTATCAGGTTTAATTACTTCAACAACACTATATCCATCCACTACAATGGACACTTCAATTGCTTTAACACCATTACTCTCAATAACTTTAAACGTAATTTTACATTCTTTTGTAGCCTTATATAGTTTATCAGGTAAGTCGGGATATGGAGGATAACTGTTACTACCTGTTTGTTTGAAGAGTTGATTATTACGACTTACCAAACAATGATTTGCAGAATTATAAGTATCTGTTACAATAATATCTTTTTTTTCGGTTCGAATTTCTCTTTTTATTACATTCAACATTTGTGTCGATTGAGCTTTAGCGGTTGCTAAGCTTTTTCCTGTACCATACAATGAAAAAATAGGACCATATGACGCGACAAAAAAAGTCATTACAACCACAACAATTGATAATGATATGATGAGTTCAATTAATGTCATCCCTTTTTTCTTCATACAGTCACCTACTTTATGATTCTATACTCAACATTTTTATCGCCATATTTACAAGTATATAAAATTACATTCTTCTTTATTGAAATTGGTAGCGTTTTTGTAGTCTCAGGAGATGGGCTTGGTACTGATACAGTCGCTTGTCCTAAAATAATTTCTTTCTCAATCGACGTAGTTGATGGAGTACACCCATTCAATATTTCAGCCATCTTTTGAGCACCACTAGAATCTTTACTAAGTTGATTGCTCACTTTCGAAATTAAAATTCCTTGACTAAAAATACTAACAAACATAACAGAAATAATTGATAAAATAGCGATTGAGACAATAACTTCAATTAAAGTAAAACCACTTTTTTTATCATTCATATACTCTCCTCCAAGTACCATACTGTCTAGCATTCCCCACACCAACAAGTAAGCCACCACTAGGATATTTAGAATTCCCATACACAGACGGTAAATATCCTTTTTCATGTATGATGCCATCAAGAATTTCGTTATAAAATCTTCCGAAAATTCTTCGCGATAAAACGATTCCAGAACTGTAGTCTTGTTGTTCAGCATCCTCAGCAGTTTTATCACTTGCCACTATACCTCCCGTAAATACCGTTTTATCCAATTTCAAGCTAGAATATGGTCCTAAAAACCAACAATTAATGTTACTGGTATCATAAATAATAGAAGATATACCAATTCTTGGATGTTGACAAGTTAAATCAGGCAAACTATTATCAATAAATAATACACGTGATAAATCGTCTTTATTTTCTTTATCAACAGAAATCTTAGCACTTTTAAATATAACATTTTTAAAATTTTGACTTCCTCTTAATAATATAATTGCCGCTTTAACTTCAGGCGCTACATCTATTGTTAGACTTAGCTCTACATCATACTTAATAGGACTTACTTGGTCTGCTAAATCCAAATCTAAGTCAATAACCATCATTGCTAAACCGTCTTTATTTGGTTTTAGTCTAACACTCATCGAATCGGTTTTTAAAGTCGTTGGCTCCTTAGTATCTTTTGCTTCCTTACCGTCTTTATTTGGTTCTTTATTGGTACTTCTTATCGAACGTTGTACATAAACAACACTACCTTCTACCTTATTTTTATCATTGATTGACTCGACATCTTTATTCTTATAAACATAATCATATAGCTCTTGATTAAACAGATGATGAAGCACATGCTCATCACTATAAGGAGATTGTCCGGCTTTATGACGCAAATATACTCGTTGGTTATTAGGTGAAATAAAAGTCGCTGTACCATCATCTTCTATTTTGAAATTCTCTTTATTTGAAAAATTCAAATTATTTGGTGTATCATTTATAAATTTAGCAAAATCTCCTCGATCAATAAATCCAACAATCGGATTTTCAGACAAGGTATTTATAGGGATGGCATAATTACCAATAACAACACGATTAATCGGATAGCCAATAAAGCGATTATCATTTCCAGTATATTCTATTATTCCCTTTACTGAACGCTTTTTTTCATTATATGTACCAGTCGAAGTAATTTCTATTTTTTTACATGTTGAATTATCCGCTAAATAAGCCTTACACTCTCCTTTGATATCCACTACTCCCATCTTTTCAGCGGTTAAATCGATACTATTTAGCTGTTCATGTGTAATAAGTTCTGTATTATTAGGAGCACGTTTAAACAACAAAGCATACCGCTTTGCAAGTTCAGGATCATTTAACAGCGCATCCATCACTAAATCTAAACCACTTCTAGCTGTATAATACGCTTGTTCATTATTGATTTGGTTAATTGTTGCCTTTCTAGAATTTAACGAAAGAGTCATCATTCCAGAGGCAAGAATTACAAGTAATGAAAAAATAAGAATGACATACACAAGAACAACGCCTTGTTTACTTCTATTTTTCACTAAAATCACTCCATTCCTTTAGTGCTTAACACCGAAATTTGAACACTAAATACATACGCCTCTTCGGTCACTGATTTTGAAGCATTAATCACCTTAATACTTCTATTTTCTCCTTTAATCGCATCAATAAACTTCAAATATTGGGCATAGGTACATTCAATTTGACAATCAATTAACTGATGCATCAATAACACTTCATCAAATTGTTTCGATTCAACGATTTGATCACTAAGATTATTCACCGCATATAAATATTCTTTAATCGGATATGAAACTTCTGGTTGCCCTTCCGTTAAATACGAAGGAACAGCTTCAACTTGAGCATCAGAAATAGAATAGGAAAGCATCGTTATTTGATTAACACGAGCAATTTCCATAATATACTTCGATAATTCAGAGTTACTCTGATTAGACACTAAAAAAGCAATTTCTTCTTGCAAAAGAAGTTTCTTCTCATCTAATTGTCCTTCATATTTACCTACCAAAGCTAAATTAGCAATCATATTTTCTTTTTCAATTTTTACCATTTCAAGAGTAGCTGTATTTGATTTAATCACTTCCATCATTGGTTTAATAACAAAAAGAACAGATAACACCGTAACTGCAAAAAACGCTAAAAACGTTATTAACATCGCTTCTCTTTTAGTGAGTTTCATCATCTACACCTCGATTCAATTCACACTCCAAAGTAAATGTACATTCGCCGGTTTCAATACTATATGTAAAACCATTATATTTCACACTTTTAAACAGTTGTGTTTCCATTAAATAATCAACGTAATAGGGTGGAACAAATTGATTATTGCATGTTAATGACAATGATAAATTCGGAACTGAATATTGATATCCAACAACAGTAACACCTTTATACCCATTTAATATTAAATCAATTGGTGAGGTAAAATCAGGAATATAATCCTGAATTTCACGAACCTTTTTTACTTCCGCGATTAAACCATCAATCAGTTCAACCTTACTTTTTTCTTCCATAATACTAGCAACCAATGCTTTATTCGCTGGATCATCAACAAAAACACGTTCAGCATTAATTTCCTCAACAATTTTATTATTCTTTACATAATAATATCCAGCAACTCCAGCTAATGCGATTGTATATGCCGAAAACAGTGCAATACTCTTCACTGTCTCTTTTTTTATTTTCTTTTTAGCTTTATTATTGACATTAAAGCGTCGTAATAAATCGACACTCTTATTTTTATTTAAAGCAGCTCCAAGCAAATAAATATTAGCCAAATATTCAAAACCTTCAGAACATTTAAGCGATTCCAAAGCTGGCATAATCTCAATGGTCAATGGCACTACCGTTTGAAGTTCTAGTGCCAACTCATCCAATTGAGCATAATCACCAAATAAGTAAACTTGTTCCATATTCGCTTGATAACGACGAGATAATTGGAATTGTTGCATTAATGAAATCTCATTCGTTAATGTCGTTATCATTTCGTTTTTATTATTATAATCCAAACGAGCCGTACGCATTAAAATGAAAGAACCTTCATCAAACAAATAAAACTTTGTTAATCCTTGAGTAATATCAATCAATAAATAAGGAACAGTTAATGTCTTTAAACTTGTGTTTTTAATATATTCAAGCAATGCAATTTGACCAATGCCAAAAGCACTAATTTTAGAAAACTTAACTGAATTAAGCCAACCAATCATTGAAATCATTAAGTTAGTTGGAATCGCAAACGATAAAACACGTTGCATCTTTTCTTCTTATAACACTTGAATTGGAATAAATTCTGCCACCAATTCAACTTTAACCGTTTGAATACCCGCTAACTCATTTGCTACAACCGCTAACGCTTTTTTCTTTTCAATAAGAGGAATTCTTAATTCACGATAAATAACCACATTAGAATTCAACAATATCGACACATCACGAGTTTTAAAACCCAAATCAATAATATTATCCTTAATATTCATTAAAGAAGCAGGATCTGTTAATGTAGACAACGTCTCAAAACGATCAACAATAAGTTTTCCCCTATTATTCTTTACACTAGCAATCTTGATAACATTGTTACCAATTTCTATAAATAATGGCATTCATCAACACCCCCTATTCTTATTGAACATGTTGCAACATACCATACATCGGCATCATAATCGCAACAACGATAAAACCAACAACTAATCCCATGATAATGATTAACAACGGTTCAAGCATCCCCACAAGTCGCGTTGTCGCCGCTTCAGCTTCTTCATCAAAATAATCAGCGGCCTTAATCAATATTGTTTCCATAGAACCGGATTCTTCACCGATAAAAACCATGGAAGTAAACATCGGATCAAAAATATTCATTTCAATAAGTGATGTTGATATTAACTCACCACGACTTACCTTTTCAACAACCACTTCAAAACCATCTTCAATTACTTTATTCACTAAAATACCACCAAGCATCTTTAGTAATTCAATCATATCCAAACCACTTGAATATAACGAAGAAAACGTGCGCGCACAACGTGCCGAATAAATAACACGATTCAACTTACCAATCATTGGTGCATTTAATTTAAAGCCATCAATAAGACGAGCAATTTTTGGTATTTTACGTAATAAAGGAAAAGTAAATACACAAATTACAATAAAGATGATAATTGATATCCAATTACCAGTAATAAAATTACTCACACCAACAACAATACGTGTCGGCAACGGCAATTCTTGTCCAGCATATAAATTAAAAAAAGTTGGAAGAACAAAAGTAACTAATAACAATACAATCGCCACTGTCATCGACGCTAAAATCATCGGATAAGTCAGAGCACCTTTAATTTTATTTTGTAAACGATGTTCCTTCTCAAAATGTTCCGCCATTTTACTTAGATTACTATCCAACGTACCACTGGCTTCACCAGCCTTCACCATATTCAACAATAATTCCGGGAAACAATTTAATGAATTCATCGCGCCATATAACGAGTTACCCTTTTGTAATGCTTCATACATATCTTGATACATCCTTGAGGTTTTACCCACCGAAGACTTCATCTGCATAATATTAACAGCACGAACAAGTGTAACACCACTTTGTAACATAACTGACATTTGACGACAAAAAATAATTAATTCTTTTACCTTAATTGAACCTCTAGGTTGAGCATAAACTTCTATTTCTTCTTTTGAAACTAAATAACAATTCATTTGTTTCACTTTCAGTAACAGTAATTGTTCATTATCAGCTTCAATAACTTGTTTTTTACGACGATTATTTTCGTCGATCAATTCACATCTAAATTCCATAACTGTTACCTTTCTATATAAACAAAATATTTCTTTAATTATTATAACATACTAACAGGGTAATTAACAACTTATTATAGAACCACCAAAATACAATTATATACAAATTTAGTCATTATAATTAATCAGGTAATTTTGTGTTTTTACGAAGAAACATCATAATACGAAACAAATAAATCAACACTAAAATAACAACACTAAACCAATTAAATGCCAAAGAAATCATAGGAACAACACGAGCACCAAAACTTAAATCATACGTTTCAACAACTTGTTCCATAGCAACTTCACCAACTGCTTTACCACTAATTAATATCGTCAAAAAGCCCTTAATAAACTGTGGATCATCACCATTTCTAACTGTAATTTCAGTACTGATTGTCCCCTCATCAGTCGACATCGGTAACAATACATTCAAGTTATTAGAAATACTAAATTTCGCTTTTCCAACAACTGTTTTACTGTTAATGATATCAACTTCCTTAACACCAATATCCTCTTTTTTAATCATCATCGTCTTAAAATTACTAAATCCATAATCCAATAATTTCTTACTATCACGATAACGAGCTTCTTTACTACTAGCACCCAATACAACCGCAATTAAATCCATATTATTATAAGAAGCACTAGTAACGATGGTATATCCCGCATCTTGCGTCCATCCAATTTTTCCACCATTAGCATACTCATAAAAATAAGGACTATTCTTCAAGATTTCATTTCCTTGCGCAAATTCACGAACATTTTTCTGTTTATTTGTGCTATTCATTTTATACGTCACTGTCGAAAAAACAGTACGAAACACTTCATTCTTCATCGCATTCTTTGTAATTAATGCCATATCATATGCACTAGTTACATGCCCTTCATCAGGTAATCCATGAGCGTTTTTAAACGTTGTATCAACACAACCCCACTGAACACATGTATCATTCATCAATGATACAAACCCATCAAGGCTACCCGAAACACCCTCAGCAAGCACATTACTCGCATCATTAGCACTACTCAATAAAGCCGCATAAGCCAAATCAATAACAGTCGCTTCCTCTTTATAATCTAACCAAATATGAGAACTTTTACGATCAATTGAATCAATTGCCGAAGGCGAAGCCACTAATACCTTATCAGGTGATAAATTTGATAAAGCTAAATAAACAGTCATAATTTTAGTAATACTTGCAGGATATTTTTTCTCATGACTATTTTTCTCATATAAAACCATACCTGTTTTACCATCAATCAAAATAACAGCTTCTGATTCTATCATTAAATCTTCACTCGCATAACACGGCGTAATAGATAAACACATCAAACATAAAATAATTAATACTTTCTTCATTCAATCACCCTATCTTGCTATATTATAAACTATTTAGTACATAATATGACAAAAATACGTCACTTTCCAAAAAATTTTAAAAATTTATTTTTAAAACCGAGTAGCTGAATCACAGATAATTAATCTGTGATTTTCGCTCTCACAGAACCGTACGTACGTTTCCCGTATACGGCTCATAAAATACTTATCACTCATAATATAAGTGCAGAACCCCAACTTCTGTTTTATACATGTCAAATAATTTTAGTTCTTCATGAAAGAAGGCGTTTGGTAGTAATTTATGGATGATTTTCACTTTTGAATTCTTCCATTTTGTTACTGCCATTTTAACTGTTGGTTCTATACCCCTTTGACGCATTAATCTATGCATCTTCCTCCATGTTTTCCATTGTTTCATCTGTATCATCCGCAGTCTTCTTCTTATCCAACTCATTAGTGACTTAACATGACTTTTGATATGGGCTATTTTAAAATAGTTTATCCATCCTCTCAGCACTCGATTTAATTTAGTTACTGTTTGTTCCAACGGTTGATAATTGTTTCTTACAGTTAGCTCTCGTATTTTATCTTTGAAACGCTTCAACCTTTTCTTCTGAACCGCAATATGCTCTTCAAATATGGTAAAGCCTAGAAAGTTTACTCCCTTCAGGTTATTAGTTAATGTTGTTTTCTCTAGATTAACCTTTAGTTTCAATTCTTCTAGTATCTTCGTCGCAATATCTTTATAATTTCCTGCTTCTCTCTTGCTTCTAGCGAAAATTAAAATATCATCAGCATAACGCACAATCCTTATACTCCGTGATTTCATTTCTTGGTCAAATTTATTTAGATAAATGTTGCTGATTAGTGGCGATATCACCCCACCCTGAGTTGAACCAACTAAGGTTTCCTCAACTTCTCCATCTATCATAACTCCAGATGTTAACATCTCTCGTATTAGTCCAAGAACTTTCCCATCACTTATTTTCTCAGCGATTGTATCCAGTATTATCTCATGGTCGAGCGTGTCAAAACATTTACTTAAGTCCATATCTACGACTTCAGTTAATCCCCATTTATTCATAAAGCGTTCAGCTTTTGCTACCGCTTGTGCTGCTGACCTTCCTGGGCGATATCCATAACTTGAGGGATGAAAATCAGGGTCAAACAATGGTTCTAATATATTGACAGCTGCTTGTTGTACAACTCTATCTTTTACTGTTGGAATTCCTAAGAATCTCACTCCACCATCGGGTTTGTGAATCTCTTTTCTTTTAACAGGACTTGACTTGTACTTGTTGGTTTTCAGTTCGTTATGCAGAAGTTCTATATTGTCATCTAGCTTTTCTTCAAAGTCACTTATGGTCTCTCCATCGATTCCTGGACTTCCTCCATTCCTCCTGACTTTTCGGAAAGCTAATCTAATATTTTCTCTTTGATAGATTTTATCAATTAGGCTGTAATATTTCTTCATCTCACACCTCCAATTCTACTTACTCTTTCTAAAACACTTCAACTTCGCTATTTGTTCTTCACACAATTCGTTTGACTTCTCTAGCTTTACGCAATATATCTTTACTCAGTTGTGCTACTTCAATTTACCACGTCAAAAAGTTCGCAAGTTATCTTATGCTGTTCTTTAGGGACTTTCCGATATTTCAATCGTCTCTCAAGAGTCTTCGCTCTGTTTCTTTGTTTTCATCCGAATAACTTTGTATCTTTTCAGTCCTTCGCATAACTTATCAACTTTTGATTGATAAGCTCTATTGTTACTAGGAACAATATCCTCTGAATTTTGTCCTCCAGTCTATCACTAGCTTTCACAGGTTCAGAGTTATTCACTACTATGACCTCATCTGAATACTGCACCTTTCATCACGTACTTGGTCTCCCTTGATTATGACTATACAGCGTCAGGTACACTATTTCTAGGGTTAAGTCTGTTCGCTTGTTAGTAAAACGACTGTCCTAATATTTAATGCTTTGAGCCGAAAATTGGACGTTCCCACTTTTTGCAGGGTTATCCTCATTACCTACCATCATCAGTTCGCTTGCGCTTCGCTCCACTAACCGCCATCAGCTTCCTCTCGACAACTCGTCACCGATATGGCCCTTGCTTACAGCTTACCTTCCTCTTCGGCAAGGTGGTAGAATTTCTTTCAATTCATCAGCTTGCAGACATGCCCCACAAACAAAAAAATATTTGTAATATTTAAAATGCAATATTAAAAAATAATCATTTATTAACATAACAAACGATTATTTTATGATAAAAAAAACATTTTTATATAAATTATACAAAAATGTTATTTATTGAACAAATTGATTAACATTGGTAATACTTGTTTTTTTCTAGAAATAATGGAAGGTCCAAAATTATTCACTAACACATCTTTAAATCCTTCCTTAATCACCCAACTCTTTTTACCAGTATACATAAATTGAGAACCAGAACCTCGCGGATCAGTAAACATCATGACAATGAGATCATAATGTTGAGTATGCGCAACTTCTTCTAAATAAGGTAAAAACCCTTCTTCAATTTGATAGAAATCATCTTTACTGCGACATGCAACTTGTCCCACCGCAATTCTAGAACCATTTATTCTAAACTCTTTAAAATCCTCATACAATAAATCCACATACGATTTATTCACAATGGAATCCGTATTCCCCACCATATCACTATGTAGTTGTTGACGACTAATCTGAGCAATCTCAGATAATCGATCAGCCATCGCAATATCTTCAGATGTCGTTGTTGGTGATTTACAATTTAATGTATCACTTACAATCGCTGCCAACATAATTCCCGCAATGTTTTGCGGTATTTCAATTTGATGTAAGTCAAACAATTGACCAATGATAGTACATGTACAGCCTACACTTTTACACGTAATACTAATTGGATGAACAGTCTCAATACCACCTAAGCGATGATGATCAACAATTTCAATGACTTCACCATGTTCTAAATCATTAATGCTTTGATGAGCTTCATTATGATCCACTAAAATAAATTGTTTCTTAGGGTAATTAAATAAATGGAAACGCGACATCGCTCCAACAACTTCATTATTATCATTTAAAACCGGATAAGAGCGATATCGTGTTTTCGCTATACGATTACTAATTTCATCCATCGTTTCACTTTGTAAAAAACACAACACCTCATCACTCATAATTTCTTCAATCGATGAGGATTGATATACTAATTGACTACACGCTAAAGCGCTAAGTGGTGTATGCAATATCACAACATTTTTTTCTTTCGCTTTTTCTAACGTTACATTATCAATCCAATTTTCTCCACAAATAATAATCATCGATACGCCACAATCAATCACATATCGTTGTACTTCTGGACTATTTCCTACAATCACAATGCTTGTCGCATCAATCTTACTATTATTCGCTAGTGACATCATTAAATGAACTTTACCATTTGTTTTGAAATCATCAATACAATAAATACATTCCGCATCCAATGTTTTAATAATATTATTTAATTTAACTTTACTCATCAACATCGTTAAATTAATTTCATCCATCGTCCATAAACTCGTTAAATCCGAAATGGAAACAATCCCTTCTAAACGATTGTATTCATCGACAACAAACACACCTTTATTTTTACGTTTAACAATGCAATCCAATGCTTCTTTCATCGTAAAATCTTTATTTACTAAATAAGCATCATCGATTGAAATATCCCGTAATGTACACTTTGCTGAATGAATATACAATGGTTCTTCAAAACCAAAAGTATCTAATACATATTTTGTCTCACTATTGCATTGTGAAATTCTCGAGGCTATCGCATCCACTCCAATTTGTTGTTTTAAATAAGCATAGGCAATTGCCGAACAAATAGAGTCTGTATCTGCGTTTTTATGACCAATAACAAATACTTTGTTTTTCATCATTGTCACACCTTTCATATAAAACTATATTATCATTATATGATAAGCTATTCAAATGCTTTATGAATCAATCGTAGTCCAATAGGAATATAAATCAATACCACTAATAACTCAGCTAATGGAAAAGCCCACCAAATAGCTTCCGAAGAAATAGTTTTACCAATAAGAAACACTAAAGGAACAAGAAACACCATTTGTCTTAATATTGACATAATCATACTATGTTTACTCTTTCCAAGTGATTGAAATACTGTCGTCATCGCAATCGCAAAAGCCGCAAAAGGGAAAGCCAACGAAGCTACTTTTAACGCTTTTGAAGTAATCATCAATAAATGATCAGAAGGATTAAAAATCATTACTAATTTCGTTGTAAAACCATTAAAACAAACAGTTCCAATCACCATTAAGCTCACCGCAATCATAATATATAATCGAAGTGTCGCAACAAATTGTTTTTTATTTTGAGCACCAAAGTTATACGATAAAATAGGCAATGATCCTTGATTCATACCAAATACAGGCATATAGATAAACGATTGAAGTTTAAAATAAATGCTTAAAGCCGCAACATACGACGTATTAAACAACACTAATACACTATTCAATGCACTCATCGCTAAAGAACCCATCGCATTCATAATAGCTACCGGAACACCAATTTTATATATTTCCTTAAACAATTCAGTATCCAGTTTAAACTGTTCTAACTTAAACGAAATTTCATGCTTACCAAATAAAGCAATATAACCAATAAATACCATTGATAATAATTGTCCAATCACCGTCGCAATGGCAGCACCACGAACACCCAGCGCTGGAATAAAGCCATAACCAAAGATAAAGATTGGATCTAAAATAATATTAGTAATCGCACCCAATAGTTGTGCCAACATCGGCATCATCATATTACCTTCAGCCTGTAAGATACGTTCAAAAAAGATAGCTAAAACAACACCAAAAGCCATGGTCATCACCACATATAAATAGTCTACCCCCATCGCAATTAAATGAGTATCTTTTGTAAACATCGCTAAATATGTCTTAGAAAATAATAGACCAATGATTGCTAAAAGAGCACTATGACCGATTGCCAAAATAACTCCATGCATTGCTGTAAGAGATGCTCCTGGTCTGTTTTGTTGTCCTAATTTACGAGCGATTAACGCCGAAGTACCAATCGCCGTACCTAAAGAAACAGAAACAATTATCATTTGAAAAGGAAAAGCGATACCAACCGCAAATAAAGCATCCTCAGAAATCTTTGAAATATACATCGTATCTACAATATTGTACAATGCCTGAATCATCATCGAAAACATTGCCGGAATGCTCATAGAAAGCAACAACTTACCAACTGGCCACGTTGCCATTTTATCCGATTTAACCGCCATAACACATCCTCCTTCTATATAAAAATACATAAATAAAAAGATAGAATTTCTATCCTTTCGCTAAAACACTCAAATCGCCACTTAACGCCACATCAATCTTTTTCTCATATGCCGTTCCAACACAGTATTCTTTTGCTAACAACAATGTTTCTTTAACTTTTTTATTGTTGTTTTTATAAAAATAACATTTGGCTGCACGAAATAAATAAATTCCTTTTAATAATTTGTTTTTAGTAGATTCTGATAAAGAAAGCATTTCATCCAAATAACTCGCATTTTTACGCAAATGAATTTCAACTAAATATTCAACTTCTTTTCTCGCTTTTTTATAATGCATTTTATCTTTAAAACCATCATACAATTCAACTAAGCGACTATACGCTTCTTCCGCTTTTTCATCATTGCCTTTTTCAATATAAAAACCAATCTTCTTTTGACAAACTAGAAATTCATCACCTGGTTGAAGATGAAACTCTTTTAATTGTTCAAAAACATTTTCCACCGTTTCTACATCACCAATCGCAATATAAGCATCAATACTCATCATTGTACGCAATTGTTTAGAAAAAATAATCTTACACGCCGCATCATTTAAATGTTTTAAATACGCCTCACCATTATTATCTTTATAAAGCAATTCTGACATTTTTTTTACTTTCATTTGAACATAAATACCACTCGCAAAATAAGCCCCTAATGTTATCGCTAATATAGCCCCAAATATTGTCCAATTCATACGATTCCTCCATAATTCATTTAAGTATTATACCATTGATTATCATTGGTTACCAACAAATTGACAAATAACAGGTAACAAATTATACTATTCATGAGGTGATAGAGTATGTCTACTATTAGATTTAATCAACTAACAACCAAATGTTCATGCAAAGGTTTTAATTTAGATAAATTAATTCAACCACAGATTTTATGTATTTTAGCTAAAAAAGAACAATATGGATACACTATTTTACAACAATTAGAAATGCGACAACTCTTAAATAATGAAAAAATAGACAAAACTGGCGTATATCGAACATTAAAAACATTAGAAGAAAAAGGATTGATTGTAGGGAAATGGACAACTGAAGACAATGGTCCAAACAAAAAAATATATTCCATAACACAAGAAGGAATGGATTGTTTACAAAAATGGAAAGAGACATTAATTGATTACCAACAACTAGTCAATAATATTTCTAACGATATTCAACAAGTATTACAGGAGAAAAATAATGACAAGAAAACTGATTGATCAAGCAAAGCAATTAGCCTTACAAGGTGTTTTATTTGATAGAGAACTTATCATCAAACTTTTAAACATTGATACCAATAGTAGTGACTGCGATTATTTAGGAAAAGCAGCCAGAGAAGTCGCAAGTGTTATTACTGATAATAGAGCTTATATATGGTCAGCCATCGGTATCGATTTTAAACCATGTCCAATGAACTGTGATTATTGTTCATTAGGTGAACAATGGGGAATAGTTACAAAACCCTTTGAATTAACTGACGATGAAGTGATTGAAAAGGTAAGAACGTACGCCCAACAAGGAGTACGATGGATTGTCTTTCGAACAACTGAATTTTATAGTTTAGATAAGATTATTGATTTAGTGAAAAGAATTAGAAAAGAAGTAAAAGGAAACTATGAATTAGGATTAAATGCCGGTGAATTCAATGGTGAAAAAGCAAAAAAAATGGAAGAAGCATCCATCTCCTTTATCTATCATTCACTACGATTAAGAGAAGGCATTAATACAAAATTCACCATTCAAGAACGATTAAATACTCTTTCTGCTATACAACAATCAAATCTAACCTTAGTTAATTTAGTTGAACCGTTAGGAATTGAACATACTAACGAAGAAATTGCTGATAATTTTTTAAATGCGATGAGATATGGTGCAAAAGTAACAGGATGCATGGAACGAGTCCCGGTAAAAGGAACACCACTTGGTGACCTAGAAAAAATAAGTGAGAGAAAATTAGCGCACGTCATCGCAGTAACACGACTTGCGGCTAATTATCACGCTCCTGATATATGTGTTCATCAATGTTCAAAATTAGCAATGCAGTGGGGCGCAAATGTAACTGTAGTAGAAATAGGATCAAACCCTAGAGATACGACATACAATAAAGAACATGATTGGCAAGATTTCAATGTTAAAAAAGCAAAAGAATGGTTTAAAGAAACTGGATATCAAGTATTTCAAGAAAAAAAATCATGATAAAAATCCTACTTATTGCCTTATTACTATTAACGAGTTGCCAATCAAACACAATCAACGTTGGAACATGGAAAACACCACAAACAAGTCAACCTTTCTTCTATCACAAGTATATAAAAGAAACAATCGATATTATTCCATTTACTAATCCAGGTGATATGAAAACGGCACTATTAGCCAATCATTTAGACATGTGTGGTTCAACCATTGTCACCGCTATTTTATCCAAAGCAAACAATGAGCCGATTGTTATTGTAGCTGGCTTATCAAATAAATGTAGTTCTTTAGTCGTTAATCATACAATCAATGATATCCAAGACTTAAAAGGAAAAAAAATTGGTTATGTCTTTGGTACAATTCATCACTTTAATTTATTAGAAGTATTAAAACAAGCAAACTTAGATCCAAACCATGATGTAGAACTTATAAAGATAGATTTTTTTGATATGAATAACGCCTTAGCTACAAAAAGTATTGATGCATATTATAGTGGAGAACCATTTCCAACTGAAGCTGTAAACAATGGTTTAGGTAAAATTATCCCCATTGATTCAATCGATTCACTCAATGCTGTCATGATTACAACAAAAGATCACATTAAAAATAATCGAAAAACTATTTCATCACTTATCAAAGCACATAAACAAGCAACCATTGATTTAAACAACAATCCACAAACAATCATCGATAATTCATCATTGTTTTCAAGCAATGAGAAAACAATTGAACAATCATTAAACAACATAACATTGTTTTATGATATCTACAAGCAATACATTGAACGAGTAAAAAATTTAGCTGAAGCCATGGTAGAACAAGGAATGATAAAGGAAATGATTGACGTCGAACAACTGATTGACCTAAGTTTTCTCCATGAACAATAAAAAATGGATTATACCATCAATACTCTTAATAAATTGGTTTATTATAAGTAGTTCTAACATCATCAATCCATACATTCTACCTCACCCGCTCACTGTTATTTATAAATTGCTTGATTATATTTTTAACTTAACTAACTCATACTACAGTGGAACAATGTTATCTCACGCTTTTTTTAGTATGAAACGTATCCTTATCGGCTTTAGCATTGCCGCCTTCAGTGGCATTTTTCTCGCTATGTATAGTGGCATCAATAAACAATTTCACCAAGTTATCGATACCACAATTCAACTCATTAAAACAATACCAGGAGTATCCTGGTTACCAATAGCCATCATTTGGTTTGGCATAGGTGAAAAAACAACCATTTTTCTTATCGCTTTAGCTGCTTTTTTTCCTATTTATACAACAATCTATACATCTATCACTACCATACCAACATCGCTATTAAACCTATCACTTTTATTTGAAGCAACAAAAAAACAACAAATCACAACCATTATCATTCCTTATTGTTGGCCACATATCATCAGTGGTTTTCGCCAAGGATTAGCTATTAGTTGGGCCTATTTAGTGTTGGGTGAATTAAGTGGAGTGAACAAAGGTTTAGGAAGCGTTTTAACTGACGCTAGAATCAGTGGACAAATAGATATGGTCATCGTATCCATGATTACAATCGCATGTTTTGGCAGTATATGTGATTATATTTTAAAAACGATTGGTAAGGACATCTATGTTAACACTACAACAACTAACAAAGAAATATAATAATCGTACTATTTTAAACAACGTATCACTTACAATCAACAAAAGTCAACTAACTGTCATTTTAGGACCAAGTGGATGTGGTAAATCTACTTTATTACAGATGATTGCTGGATTAGATAGTGACTATGAAGGAACTATCTATTTTAATAATAAGCTTATTCAAGCACCATCAAAAGAAAGAATGTTATTGTTTCAAACACCACAATTACTACCATGGTTAACAACCATAAAAAACGCAACATATGGTTTAAATTTACATCGTATGGATACAACCATCGCCAATGAATTACTAAACGATGTTGGACTATATGAATTTAAACACCATTATCCACATCAATTATCTGGAGGAATGCAACAACGTTTAGCTCTTGTTAGAGCACTAACAATGCAACCACAACTCTTATTGTGTGATGAACCATTTTCAGCATTAGATAGCAAAGTTCGCTATGAAATACAACAAGTGTTGCTCAATATTCATAAAAAACATAACAATACAATTCTTTTTATCACCCATGATGTCGAAGAAGCAATCATCTTAGCTGACCGTATCATAGTATTCGATAATACTTCAACAATAGTACTAGATATAAAGAATAATGCTACAAAAAGAGACTTAACAACAGAAGAGTTTATTCAACTAAAACAACAACTCAATTCCATCCTATTACAATAAAACCGCAAATTTTTGCGGTTTTATTATTCTATTATCGATAAATACTTAGAAGATACATAATCGGCCAACCACACTGTTTCATTGCCATAATAAAACTTAACACCTTCTTGAGCCGCTTTTTTCGCATCAATCACAAAAATAACAGGATTATTATCACGACGTTTTCCAACCATTACAGCCGTTTCAACATCCTGTGAAAGATGAACATACTGTCGTTGTTTTGGCTTTAAACCTTCCTTTAAAATAATATCGATAATTCGTTTTTCCGTACCATGATATAAAACATCAGGTGGAATTGCTTGTACTTTATCAACGTTAAAAGAATGACCATAAAATGCTCTAATTCTACCATCAACAAGCTCAAATCTTTTTTTATCCGATGAAGCCATCATTAATTCAATATCAGCTAAATCAATTGAACCATAAATTTTATCTTTTCTTAACGCCATTATTAAATCATCGACATTGCACCATCCAAATTCATCCACTTCTAACTTATATTGAGTTGGATTATGTCTTAAGGCATAAGACACTTCTTTTCCCAATCGAAGTAATTGTTTACTATCCATATACTTTCCTTTCTTTAAAAAAAGACAGATTATTCATCCATCTTACTTTGTTTCAATAATATTACCAATACGATAATTTTCACTAACCATCACTTTTCTTAATGTTTCTTCAGAAATATTATTAGCACGAATAACTACAATCACATGACCTTCTTTTTTATATACAGCTAAATTCGTTACATTAGCACGTTCATTAAAAAACGCTTGAGAAATTTCAGATAATATTCCTGGTTTATCTTCATTAACAATAAGTTCAACACGCAATCCTTTTTGATAATATCCTAATAAGTCAACAAACGCATCAAAAATATCATTTTGAGTAATAATGCCAATCAATTGATTGTTTTCAACAACCGGTAAACAACCAATGGACGATGCACGCATTTTAACCGCCGCTTCTTCTAATAACACATCAGGACCAATAACAATCACATCCTTAATCATTATTTCATCCACTTTAGTTTTTGATAATAAATAATTAAGTTCATAAATTGTTAAACTAGTAGCTTTAGTTGGTGTATTGGCAGTAATCGTTCCTTCAGTAATTAACCCAACAATACGCCCATTTTCAACAACAGGAATACGATGAAAATCATTTTGTGCCATATAATCCAATACTTTATTAATGGTTGTATCTTTAGATACACAAAACGGGTTTTTACTCATTCGATCTCTAACATACATACTATTATCCTCCTAAATAAGCTTTCTTAATTTCTTCAGAATTTGATAATTCATGACCAGTACCTTCTAAAACAATTTTTCCAGTTTCCAATACATAAGCACGATCAGCAATCGCTAAGGCCATTTTCGCGTTTTGTTCAACCAATAAAACTGTTGTACCACTCTTTTTAATATCTTGAATAATATCAAAGATTTCTTTCACAAGAAGCGGCGCTAACCCCATACTAGGCTCATCCAACAATAATATTTTAGGTCTAGCCATCAAAGCTCTTCCCATTGCTAACATCTGTTGTTCACCACCAGATAGCGTACCCGATAACTGCTTTTTACGTTCTTTTAAACGCGGAAAACGACGATAAACCATTTCCATATCCGCAATAATTCCATCTTTATCAGTACGTGTAAAAGCACCTAATTCTAAGTTTTCTTCTACAGTTTGTTCAGCAAAAACACGACGTCGCTCAGGAACTTGAGCAAGTCCCATTCGAACAATATTATCAGATCTAACTTTTACCAAATCACTATCACCTAATAGTATTTTACCACTAATTGGTGTAAGTAAACCAGAAATTGTATGCAAAATTGTCGTTTTCCCAGCTCCATTAGCACCAATTAACGCAACAATTTCACCTTCATTGATATGAAAGTTCACTCCACGAATCGCTTCAATAGCGCCGTAACGAACTACTAAATTTTCAACTGTCAACATGTTTATTCTCCTAAATAGGCTTTAATAACTTGTGGATTATTTTGAATCTCAGTAGGTGTTCCACATGTTAATACCATTCCATAATTTAATACTGTAATTTTTTCACAAATTCCCATTACTAGTTTCATATCATGTTCAATTAATAAAATCGCTATTTTAAATTCATCACGAATGCGACGAATCGTATGCATCAGTTCAATTGTTTCTTGAGGATTCATACCAGCAGCTGGCTCATCCAACAACAACAACTTCGGATTACTAGCTAAAGCGCGGGCAATTTCTAATTCACGTTGTTTTCCATATGGTAAATTACACGCTTTAACATTAGCGTACGTATGTAAATTAAATACCTCCAACAACTTCATCGCTTCACGATTACAATACTCTTCATCTAAAAAATATGCTTTCGTACGAAATAAGGCATCTACTAAATTATAACGAACTTGATTATGCATCCCTACTTTAACATTTTCTAATACGGTACAATCTTTAAATAAACGTATGTTTTGAAAAGTTCGGGCAATGCCTAAACGCGCAATAGCACTTGTGCTTTTACGATAAATATTTTGTCCATTTAACAGTATTTTTCCTTCTGTTGCCGTATAAACTCCGGTTAATAAATTAAATACCGTCGTCTTTCCTGCACCATTAGGACCAATTAAACCAACCAATCGCTTTTCTTCAATCGTCATGGAAAAGCCATCCACAGCACGTAAACCACCAAAGTTAATTGCTAAATCAGATACTTCTAATACGCTCATGCCTTTTTCTCCTTTCTAGAAAACTTTGCTTTAAATGCCGATATTTTAGCTAAAAATACATTATTATTTCGTGCTAACATAAAGATAATTAATACCATCGCATACATCAATGTACGATACGCTGCCATACTTCTTAATAGTTCCGGAAGAATCGTTAATGCAATCGCGGAAATAATAGCCCCAACAATATTACCCATACCACCTAAAACAACCATTACAAGTATTTCAATCGAACGATTAAAGGTAAAAGTACTCGGTTCAATAATACACATGTAATGAGCGTATAAACCCCCGGCAACACCGGCAAAGAAGGCCGCAAAGACAAAGGCTAAAATTTTATAATACGACGTATTAATACCACTAGCTTCAGCCGCAATTTCATCTTCCTTTACTGAAATAATAGCTCTACCATGACGAGAATCAATTAATAAAATAATCATTACTATCGTTATAGCCGCAATCCAATATGCATACGTAAACGACGATAAACGAGGAATTCCAGTAAATCCACGTGCTCCACCCAAAAAATCCATATTCAATAACAATGTTCGAATCACTTCACCAAAAGCTAAGGTGATAATCGCCAAATAATCACCTTTTAAACGAAGAGTAGGAAAGCCAATAATAATACCAAATAAAACAGCGATAAAGCCTCCGATAATTAATGCCAGTGGAAAGGAAATGATAGTAGGAATACCAGCTAAAAGCACTTTAGTAAAATAAGCACTCGTATAGGCACCAACCGCCATAAATCCTGCATGACCTAATGTAAGTTGTCCTAAAAAACCAGTCGTTAAATTTAAACTTACAACTAAAATTATATTAATGCATGTCGATAATAAAATTCCTGAATAATAGCGATTTAATATTCCCGCTTTACTCATAAACATGATAATCGCATAAACAGCTGTAATTGCGACAAACGATAAAATCCACTTTTTATTCTTTTTCATTATACTTTTTCCTTCCTATTTTTCCCTAGTAATCCAGAAGGTTTAAACACTAACACAAGAATTAAAATAGAGAAGACAAATGCATCACTTAAACGTGATGAAATATACGCTTTTACTAAACTTTCTAGAAGCCCTAAAATAAAACCACCTAAAACAGCTCCAGGTATTATACCAATTCCACCAATAACTGCCGCAACGAACGCTTTAATACCTAAAATAGAACCCATATATGGAGTAATTAATGGATACGAAGAGCTATATAAAATACCAGCTACTGCCGCTAAACCACTACCAATGGCAAATGTAATGCCGATAGTTCTATCGATATTAATACCCATGAGCGATGCTGCTCCACGATCTTCACTAACCGCACGCATTGCTCGACCGGTTTTTGTTAACTTGATAAAACGATCAAGAACTATCATCAAAAACACGGAAATTAGAAACGTTAAATAGTAATTAGCACTAATGCTAAAACTACCTACAACAAAAGGTGGTAAAGTAACAACAGTTGGAAAAGGTTTTCCATTAGCCGTAAATAGTAACTGAAAACCACTCTCTAGCATATAACTTACACCGATTGCCGTAATCAACAACGAAATCCGTGAAGCGTTTCTAAGCGGACGATACGCGACTTTTTCAATCAACATACCAAGTCCAGCACAAAAAACAATGGATATTAATATCGATACCCATATAGGTAACTTCAATAACGATGTACAAACAAAGACACAATAGGAACCAACCATGATGATATCACCATGAGCAAAGTTAATTAACTTAGCAATACCGTACACCATCGTATAGCCAAGAGCCACTAACGCGTATATACTACCAACATTTAGACCATTAATGATCTGCATTATTAATTGCGAAACATCCATAAATAATCTCCCCCTCTAAAACAGAAAAGCATGGAGAGTAAAAACTCTCCATACTTTATTATACACTAACTAAAAACAATTATTTAGTAAAAGTAACTAATTTACCGTCTTTAAATGTGATATATGCTAAATCTTTGATAGGGTCTCCGTTTTCATCAAACTTCATGCTTCCTAAGATACCTTTAAATTCAATAGCTTTCATCGCATCAACGATAGCTTTACTATCAGTAGAACCAGCTTTTTCAATTGCTTCTAACATTAAGTTAGCACAATCATAACCAAGGTAAGCAAATGAATTTGGTTCCATGTTAAATGTTTTCTTGTAAGTTTCAGCCCAAGCAACAATGTTTGGATCATCAACTGAATAGTGATTACAGTAAATAGCACCTTCTAATGATGTAGCATCATCAGTTACGTTAAGAACGCCATCCCAACCATCTCCACCAAGGAATGTAGCTGTGATACCCATAGCACGAGCTTGTTTAACGATTAATGCATCATCTTCATAATAGTTAGGAATAAATAATACATCAACATTTAAGCCTTTAATTTTTGTTAATTGAGTGTTGAAATCTTTATCATTTGTAACATAACCTTCAGCCGCAAGAACTTTACCACCTTTTGCAGTAAATGCTTTGTCAAAGTTTTCTTTTAAACCAACTGAATAATCATCCGATGTATTAAATAAAACAGCAGCTGTTTTTGCACCTAAAGTATCAAATGCAAATTCACCCATCATTTTAGCTTGGAATGGGTCAGTGAAACATCCTCTAAATACGTTAGGTCCAGTTTGAGTAAATGCTAAAGCAGTCGCAGAAGCAGATAAAATTGGCGTACCTAATGCTTGAGAAGCAGTACCTACCGCAGTAGATTCACCACTAACAACACCACCAAGAATCGCAACGGCTTTATCGTTATCAACTAATTTGTTGTAAGCGTTAGTAGCTTCAGTTGCATCACCTTTTGAATCATAAGCAATTAATTTCACTTTTTTGCCTAATACTGTTTTACCAGAAGCATTAAACTCGTCAATCGCAAGTGTAATACCATTTCTAACAGCTAAGCCGTATACAGATAAGTTTCCTTCATAAGGTCCGATAGCTCCAAGTACAAGCTCTTCAGCACCTTTTTCAGGAGCAGCTGTGGCAGTGTTAGTGGTAGTAGTCTTACCAGATGTACATGCAACTAACGTTGCCGCAAGACCTAACACAAATCCTTTTTTAAGTAATGATTTGAAATTCATTCTTTCTCCCTCTTTTCTTCTCAAATTGAGATGTATTAATTATAGTGTTTATTCATAAAATGTCAACTATTTCAACTATTTAATATGATTAAATGTATATATTAATACTATTTTTATTATATTATATAAAATTTATTGTTTACAATGAATGACAACTGTTCGTATATAATACACAAAAAAAAGAATTTAACCATTAAAAATCATTCCTCAAAGTATTTATTGAAATTACTCTTCAATTTGTATACAATTGATGATATAGTTATATTAATTAATACATCCATTGCTGGATATGTAAAAGGCATCATACGCCAACAAGGAGAACGATATGGATCAAAGAAAATTATTTAATCAAGAATTTATAGCGCTTTTAGTCACAACAGTCTTTGCCGCATTTACTCATGTTATTTTTGCGACCATTTTACCATTGGTTATCATCGACATGGGTTCAACAAATACAGTAGTAGGATACATGAGTACCGCAATGGTCATCTCTGGAATCGCTACAAGAATCATCGCTGGAAAAACAGTTGACACTTACGGAAGAAAAGCAATCATCCAACTTGGTAGTTTGCTTTATGCCATCAACACAATTCTTTATTGTTTTCAACCAACAATACCAATGCTATACATCTTAAGAATATTTAATGGAATAAGCCAAGGTTTTTATTTTAGTGCAGCAGCGAGTATTGTAGCCGATGTAGTACCAGAAAACCGCTTAATTGAGGCAATCGGCTATTTTTCAATGATGGGCCCATTATCTTTTGCGGTAGCACCATCCATAGCCCTATCAATTTATACAGCATACGGCTCATCAATTCTCTTTTATACGGCAGCCCTTACAAGTATTCTAGGTTTTATTTCCACCTTATTTATAATTCATCCTTATAAAAGTGAAATAATTCAAACAGAAAAACGTTCCATTAAAACGTTTGTAGAACCACTTGTATTCTTTCCTGCTTTTATTTATGCGATGATGCAACTAAGCAACAGTTCAATCAACAACTTTATCGTATCCATGGGAAAAACAAGAAACATTAATTCCGTTACTTTATTTTTCTTATTTCACACTATCGCAACAATCATCATAAAATTCCTATTACCAACATTATTAAAAAAATATAAAAAGAAAACACTCCTTATTGCTTCCTTCACCTCAATGACCATTGGTTTTATTGTCATTGCGATAAGCCACTCTTTGTTACCACTCATCCTATCTTCTTTACTAATAGGTTCAGCTCTAGGAATCATTACACCACTTATACAGACACAACTCTTTCAACTAGCCCCAATCCATCGTCGCGGTGTCGCCAATTCAACCTTTGGCATATTCAGTGATATTGGTATGGGCATCGGCGCGATGAGTTTTGGGTACACTATTGACACACTAGGATATACAACAACGTACCTAATAGCCGCTAGTTTAATAATACTTATAATCATTAAGATACATTACAACTCAAGTTTCAGTGCTCAATAAAATATTG
>CAZTII010000001.1:0-80424 GCA_964613305.1 uncultured Erysipelotrichaceae bacterium | reverse complement strand
TACTCTGTATCTTTTTAAGTCACCGATCGAATAATTAATTCGCGATATCCTGTACTTTCATCATAGTCACGAGAAAACTCATAATCTTCACTATATCCAATCACAAGTTCAATCGTAGTATCAACAATATTACCAACAACAAGATGTCCACCTAAACATTGTCCATTGACATCACTAACAACCATATGGAGATGTGTTCCATCAATAGAAATCGTTCCATTTAAAGAACAAACTTCAAAATGACCTTCGGATTTGATAAACTCTTTAGCACCAGCCAAGCGAAGATTCACCGATGATAAGCAACCAACTGAACTAAGCACAACCGCAGCTTTTAAGTGATGTTGAACACTAATTTTTTCTATTTCTTCCTTCAAATCCATTCCTTTTGTAAACCGAGAGGCAATTATTTTCATCTACATTGCCTTCATAATAAGCGGTAAATCTTGAACCGTAATTATTCCTTTCGGTTTTTCACTACGACTTCCTTTAGCGGTAATAATAATCGCTTGAACATGAATTCCTTTAGTAAGAGATTGAATAAAAATATCCTCAACCTCCTTCACTGTTGCATTTTGTTTAAGAAAAAATACGCGATGATCATCCATATTCAAACAACATTCTGAGACTTTCTCTTCTTGTTTTGTTGATGTGAGTTGTCCACAAGCCCAGTGAGCTATCATTTCAATTGTAACAATACCTAAATACTCATTTCCTTCATATACCGGAACTTTAGAAATATCATTTTCTTCCATTATTTTTTGAATTGTTAACATCGTATCATTTTTTTGACATGTTACTACACTCTTTAAAAAATAATCAGAAACTCGTTTAACAATACAAATTTCATCCGCAATCATTTCTATTGTTTGCACTGTAGCGTCAGTCGGTATCGCTATTATTTCACCACGTCCATCTCTCATGTGTACCATCGCATTTCTAAGTTCAGCATATTCTTTTAAAATAGTGCTATAATACGCTACATCACGGTCGATACGCGCTGCCATTTCTACTAATTGATAAAATTTTCGCGCGGAATAACCACCTACTTTATTTTTAAGTGTTTTTTCGATACGTATAAATGAATTTAAAAAACGATCCGCATTTGACATTATACTACTCCCTCATAGTGTTCTAACGCACTTTTAACCTTTATTTCTTCAAGAACAAGTGTCATGATTTCTTCCAAAACACTTCCCTGTTCATAATTAGCTTCAACCATGTAATTTGCTCGTTTATCATTTACAATATCGCTCGCAATTTTTTTCATTGCTTCATTATGACGATGATAAACAACAATCGATTTTCCTCCACGATCATGAACTAATTTCATGCATGGTATATCAGTAATACCATCACCAATATAAATCATTCGATTAAACGCAATTGGTCTTAACGCATCATCAACATACTCATTTAAAGCTTTATCTTCATTTTCATCTAAAATTTGTTTATTGATACGAAAGATATATTGGGTTTTTGTCGTATAATTGACAACTAATGCTGGCCATTTCGCAACATTATTACTATCATAATAATACTTACAAGCATATACTTTTTTAAAATGATGAGAAATACATGTTCCTTCAATAATTTCAGTTAATCCTGAAGAAATAATGTAATGTTCAATATCGAGACCTAATGATTTTCCTATTTCATTAATACGTTCAAACCACGTTATGACTCCTGGTAAATACTCTACTCGTTTTCCAAGTGATTCAAAATCACTCTTTCTAATCGGTTTATCTTTATCATTGGCTTTTTTTAACATTAAAAACATATATGCTAAAATACTATCCATTTTATTATTTCTTGCTAAGATACCCACTTCATTCCAAAAATCAGATGCTTTTTCATACCCCAAAGAAGGAATAAACTCATATTCTTGCATATCCTTAGACGATAACGTTTTATCGAAATCATACATAATCGCAACTTTAATCATACGTCCACCACATTAATCTTCCAAACATTTTAATAGTGCAACGGTATAAATTTCAATCATTTCTTTCAGTTCTACTAATGGTATACACTCATTATTATCATGAATATGATAATCAAAACCTTCTTTCATCCCTCCAAAAGCAACACAATTATTGATACCCTTCGCATATGTTCCACCACCCATTGTCATCGGTTTAGAAATAGTATCGTTTGTAACTTCTTGATATGCTGCCATCAATTTTGTCACAATAGGGCTATCTAATGGATAAAACAATGATTTTTTCGTAGAAGTAATTTCAATAATACCTCCATAATGTTTACAATGAGGTGTAATCATATCTATTACTTTTTTCATTGCAAACGATACTGGGTAGCGAATATCAATCGATGCTTCAATCATTCCATCAGTCATTGAGATAACTCCAATATTGCATGTTAACGCACCAAATTCATCGTTACATTTACATCCAAGTAATTCTCCATCTGTTGTTAAACCAAATCGTTCACAATAGAAATCAACAAACAAGTCTTGAAATCCTGCTTGTTTTAGTCCAACTAATCCATAACTAATGGCATTTTTACCTAATTCTGGAGTGCTAGCATGAGCAGAAGTTCCTTCAACTTTTAATACGATATCATTATCGGTTTCAGTAATAGAATACAATATGTTGTTGTTTTTAAAATAATTATCTAGTAATTTCATACTAAATGTATTTTTCTTTACTTTTATTTCAACATGACCACATACTACGTTACTAGCAATTCCACCATGAATATGAACAATGGAAGTAGAAATACTGGTCATTTTACCCGCAATCATTCCTTTTTCACCATGAACAATGGGAAAACTACCATCAGGAGTAAAGCCAATATCAATATGTCCTTCTTTTTCAACATAATGTTTAATACACTCAAAGCCACTTTCTTCATTACATCCCATAATTAATCGAACACGCTTCTTTAATGGAATATTTAACTCTTTTACAATTTGCATTGCCATTAAACCAGCTACTAATGGTCCCTTATCATCCGCAACACCACGACCATACATCATATCATCAATGATTGTTGCTTGAAATGGTGGTGTTTTCCATCCTTCGGTTACTGGAACAACATCCAAATGTCCTAAAATACCGACAATTTCTTCACCTTCACCCATTTCAGCATAACCACAATAGTTATCTAAATTAACACTCTTAAAACCCATTGACGATGTAATTTCAAGTGCTTTTTCTAAACAACGTGCATTTTCTACACCAAACGGTTGATTTTCTAAGGCTTCGGTTTGAATCGTTGGAAAACTAACTAACGTACTGATGATATCAATGCACTCATCAAATTTTTCGATAACTCTTTGCTTAATATTCATAGTAAACCTCTTTCTTCAATCTAATCAATAATCATTTCAACTGGGCAATGATCAGAACCATGGATATCATTTCTTATTGTTATTTCTTTAATTTGTTTAAACAATCTATTAGAAGTAATAAAGTAATCAATACGCCATCCTGCATTTTTAAGTCTTGATTGGAAACGATAAGACCACCAAGTATACTCAATACGCTCTGGAAATAAACTTCTAAAAACATCAGTAAAACCACACGCTAACAATTGCGAAAAAGCATCTCTCTCTTCATCACTAAATCCAGCATTCTTTCGATTTGTTTTCGGATTTTTTAAATCAATTTCATTGTGAGCAACGTTTAAATCGCCACATAAAATAACTGGTTTAATCTTATCCAACGTCATTAAATAGTTACGCATTTTCGCTTCAAATAAAAGACGATATGGCATTCGTGCTAGCCCTTCTTTAGAATTAGGAACATACACATTTACTAAGTAAAAATCATCGTATTCACAAGTTATTACACGTCCTTCACCACTAAATTCATCATCGCCAAAATCCAATGTTGTTGATAAAGGTTCTTTTTTCGCTATGACAATCGTTCCTGAATATCCTTTTTTTAGCGCACTATGGATAATGATATGGCGATTATCTACATCAAACTCCCATTGGTCAGGTTGCATCTTACTTTCTTGAATACAAAATATATCTGCATCGCTCGCTTCATAATAATCCCAAAATCCTTTTGTTGCACAACCTCTTAATCCATTAACATTCCAAGTAACTAACTTCATGTTATCGTACTACTTTACGGGTTTGCATTTTCAACCACGCTTTCTCAATTGGTGTACAATATGGACTAATCTTTTTATACACTAACTGATGATAATCATTTAACCATGCAAGTTCATCATCCGCAAGTTCTTCAACTACAATAGCGTCCAAATCAATTGGCACTAGCGTCATCACATCAAAATGCATAAATTGACCATATTCATTTTTAATACCTTTGGATATAACTACTTGATTTTCAATACGAATACCTAACACATTAGGAATATACACCCCTGGTTCAATGGTGATGACCATCCCTTCTTCCAACTTAGCACTAACATTCGTTAAAGGTTGCCAACGAAAGCTTTGTGGTCCTTCATGAACACTTAAACAAAAACCAACCCCATGCCCGGTACCACATTTATAATCCATTTCAATATCCCATAGAGGTGATCTTGATAACACATCGAGAACTTGGCCAGTACACCCATATAAAAACTTAACTTTCGATAAGCGTATCATACCTTGTAAAGTACGGGTATAATACTTCTTCGTCATATCATCAATTTTCCCACATACAATTGTTCGCGTAACATCGGTTGTTCCACCTTTGTATTGACCGCCTGAATCAATTAATACCAAACCTTCTGTTTTGAGTTCACTATTATTATTTTTTAACGCACGATAATGCATCATTGCCGCATTACTACCATACGCAAAAATAGTATGAAAACTAGGTTCTATAAAATTAGGTTGTTGACGACGATATTGTTCTAACACTTCTCCAGCTTGGTATTCATTAATTACTTCTTTACCAATCGTTGTTTTTAACCAATAAATAAAACGCGTCAATGCCACACCATCTACAACATGGGCTTCTTTCATGTTCTTAATTTCAACTTTATTTTTAATGGCACGTGGAAGCATGCATGGACTGTCCTTATCAATTACTTGATTAGATTCGTCGATTGCACGAACTATTTGTGCATTTAACACTGCTTTATCAATCCAAATTGTTTCCTTCGTTAATTGTTTTACATCATCCACAAAACACTCATATGGTGCTATTTCAACATTATCTTCTTTCAATGATTTTGATACTTCAGTATTAATTTTAGTTTCATCAACGTATAAACGTACTTTTTTATCTTTAATCATGCAATAGCTATAAAATACTGGAGTACATTCTACATCTTGACCTCGAACATTTAATAACCACGCAATATCTTCTAACTTGCTAAGAAGACACACAGTCGCACTATTTTCTTTCATCAATACGACAATATCCTTAATTTTATCTTTAACTTTTTTACCAGAAAACTCTTTTCCTAAAGTAAATAATTGACCATTTGGAAAAGCAGGACGATCGTCCCATAGTTCACTCATCAAATCAATATCGACAATAGATATTTCCTTTTTAGAACAACAAGAAACATAATCATCATATTGTTTTCCACTAATAACACGTGCATCAAAAGCAAAACAACCCTTTTTAGGAATGTATTTTATAATAAATTCTTGAATCGTTAATGTGTTTTCTTCACCCATTCGATATAAATCAATTCCACTTCCTTTTAATTGTTTTTCAGCTTGAACAAAATATCTGCCATCAGTCCAACAGCCGGCTTCCTTTTGAGTAATCACTACTGTTCCGGCAGAACCATCAAATCCGGAAATATACGCTCTTGATTGAAAAAACTGAGCGACATACTCACTTTGATGATAATCTGCAGAAGGAATAATGACAGCGTCAATATTTTTATTACTCATTAATTTTCTTAATTTTTTTAATTTTTCCTTTGTATTCATAGTTTCACCTCACTATCTATTTTAATCTTTTTTAGTCAATTTTCATAGTCTTTAGATTGACACTTTCAAAAGTTAAGATTATTCTAAGATTAAACGTTTAGATTGGAGTGATTAAATGCGTTATAAATTTCCTTGTAATCATCCTTTAAATCCGATAAATGCTGAAAAACTGCTTGCAACCATACATTCTATCCCTGGTGTTCTACGTTGTGAGTACCAACAATGCACTTTTACATTTCTAGTTGAATTTGATGAACGTGTTTTATCACTATCATCACTAACCATTTTAGTATCATCGTATAAATGTTTTAATTTCAACTCAAATAAACAATCATTATCACTAAAACGACAGTTATTAATCGGTTTAATGTCATTGATTACCATTACAAGCATCTCATTTTTACAATTACCTACACTAATAGTAAACTTAATACAACTCTTACTATTCTTTACCAATATCTATTTTATGAAAGATATTCTTATTGACCAACTGCAATTTAAAAAATTCACTAGTGAAACACTACTATTTATAAGTATTTTCCTAAGTTTAGCAATCAATATTAATCAACATCATTTATTTTTTCATCCAATTATTATTATCCATTTAAGTACATGTAAAAGCTATATATTCACATTATTCAAACAGAAAATATCGTTAATACACTATCGGTATAATTTAAAACAACCAAAAAAATGTAAATTAGTTAAAAACCACACTTCTATTGACGTCGATATTTCAACAATTAATGTCGGCGATATCATTTTAATCGATAAAAACTGTATAATTCCACTAGATGGAACAATTACAAAAGGATTTACTTTTATCGATACATTGTTCTTACTTGGAAATAAATATCCACAACAGGCATCTGTAAACAGCCAAGTATTCGCTCTTTCCACTAATTTACACGCACCAATTGAAATTAGAGTTGATAAAAAATATGATGAGTCATTCTATCATCAATTACAACAGCATATCGACTCAACTTTTTTATCAACAACAGTAACTACCGAGGAAACTTTATTAAATAGAATTCCATTATTATATGGCGTTTCTTCCATTTTTATTGGACTACTAAATTATATAGTAACAAAAAATATATCAAGCGCCGCGATTACCATCATTAGCTTTCTAGTCGCTTATGTTGGTGATCTCTACCTTTTCGCTAAAGAACTAATTAGTACCTTCTTATCCCATCGAGCTAATCAACAAATGATATTCTTTGATAGTTTTAATCAAGTATTACAACTTAAAGATACAGATATCTTTGCCTTTTATAAAGACAACGTTTTATGCGATAAAACACCGCGTGTTAGCGATGTAATGATTTCAAGTCAGATGGATTTAAACGAATTTTCTGTCTTGTTGCACACCCTAGAAAGTAAATCCAAAACTCCTACATCTCTTGCGGTAATGCAATATTTAAAAGAAACCGCTTTTCAACAAGTCAATAATGATAGCTTTAAAAACTTATTTAAAAAAGAAGCAACTTATTTTCAATCATCCACGATAGTTAATAGCGACGATATTGATAATAATACTCTGCCATATACTGTTCAAAATACAATATCATCATATCATTCAGAAGGAAAAATGTGTCGCTTAGTGTTAAATAACATGGAGGTTTTAGGGATTATAGCTATCGAAGAAACTATCTTACCTACCGTAAAAGCAACGATATCAACGCTAAAAAAGCATCAAAAAGAAATATGTGCTTGTCTAGTAAATAACGATGAAAAAGCAAAGCGTTACTTAAAACCATGTAACATGGACTTTATTGAATTCGATATGACATTAACCAAAGAAATTAAAATGATTGAATATTGTGAAAACAATCATAAAAAAATGTTATTTATCAACCAAGGTTTCATTGATAATCAACATACGATAGTTTTAAATTGTGGACCATCATTTTTACCAAAAAAAGCACCACTATTTGTTTTAAACAATGACATTTCATTTCTAACTTCATGTTTTTCATTAACAGAACAATTTCAACAAGAAATGATACAAATAAAAAAAAGAACATTATACACTCAAGTATGCTTAATCATTATTTCTATTCTTCCTTTTATTAACTTTTCGCCACTACTCATCATGTCTATTTCATTATTATCATATCTTTTATTATGGAAGTCAGTATTACCTTTAAAAAATATTAATACTAAGCGCTATTTTTATACGATTCATCTAAAAGATAGATTAAATAAAACCATATCAATCGATGGATTTCATGTATCATTTATTGATGATACGACAATACTTGTAGAAACATCATCGATCTATGAAATAAACAAAATTAAAAACTTATTTGAAAGTTTAGGATGCTCTATTTCATACATTCAACAGTCATAGAAAAGACCTCTTCCATATCACCATCTTCACTTAGCTATTGTGAATCGATGATATGTTAGAGGCCTTTTTTAAATTTTCTTAGTAAGCCAGCTTCTTTTGTGTTGTTTTAACACTTTTTTAATCAATTATTAAATAACTTGATACTTTTGTTAAGATAACTACTTATTTCGATACTTACATAATTCAATACATTCATTATTCGATTAATACTCAATCTACACTAGTATAGCTACTTTATACCATTAAATTATTTATTAACCATGTATACTATTAATTATAGTTAACAACTAATACTTCATGTACCATCTATTGGTGTATCCTTAACATGCCTTTCTGCTACTTAGTTTTGATTTACTTCACTGACCTTTAAACATCACTGCTTTATAAACTATTCATTGGTATATCCTAAACATACCTTTCCATTCAATTATTTATTGATTAAAACTCAAACCTTATAATCAACGTCGTATATTTCTCAACATACACTACCATAATAACTATCAAACTAATCACATTTATAATACTTATTTTGTTGTTATTTGCCTAAATGATTAGCTTTTATTGATATATTATACTTTCATTGTCCATTGGTATATCCTAAACATACCTTTCCATTCACTATATTCGACATTCTTATGACTACCATTTAACACTATATATTTCTCAACATACGTCACTTTAACTAATCAATCGTCATTGCATTTATCATTTGCTTTAATGATTAGTTTATTGAATCCCTATACTTTCATTGTCCATTGGTATGCCCTCATGCAGACTTTCACTTTCATATTATTTTTTTTGCCGTCTATATGAAATTCTGCCCTTCCATATAGACTAGTGTAGATATTCTAGTAACACCTTTTTCATTTGAATCACCTCGTATGTTTCTTTTTACATCTATATAATACCTCATTGTATAGATAATAATAGACCTATTTTTAAAAAAATATTTATGGTATAATTTAAAAGTGAGGAATTCACATTATAGGAGGTTAACCATGGCTGAAGAACTACATCAACTTGAAGAGTTAATATGTACCTATTTAAAAAATAAAAAAAGAAAAGAATTACATGATTGTTTAGCAAATAAAAATGCGACAGATATCGCTGAAGCATTTGAAGAATTATGGGATAATAAATCTATTAATCACGAAGAATTGATGTTTCTGTTTAGAATCCTTCCTAAAGATATGGCATCAGATACCTTTGTTGAAATGAGTTTTGAAATGCAAGAGAGTTTAATTAATGGTTTTAACGATACTGAGTTACGTGATGTTATCAATGATTTATATTTAGATGACACTGTTGATATCATTGAAGAAATGCCAGCATTCGTCGTAAAACGCATTCTTAAAAATGTCAGTGCTGAAACAAGAGTTATTATTAATCAGCTCTTAAATTACCCTGAGAACAGTGCTGGAAGCATTATGACAATTGAATATATTGATTTCAAAAAGAATATGACAGTTGAGGATGCCTTTAAACGAATTAGACGCATTGGACTACACAAAGAAACCGTATATACTTGTTATGTTATCGATGAAAAAAGAAAATTAATTGGTCTTTGTTCTGTCAAGGACTTGTTATTAGCTGATTATAAGGATAAAATAGAAGATATCATGGAAGAGAATGTTATCTCTGTCCAAACTACCGATGATCAAGAAATAGTCGCAGAAGTATTTAGTAAATACGGTTTTATGGCACTACCAGTAGTCGATTTAGAAAGTCGCCTAGTCGGTATCATCACTGTAGATGACGCTATTGAAGTCATAAAAGAAGAACACGCTGAAGACATTGAAAAAATGGGAGCTGTTATTTCAAGTGACAAAGAATATCTTAAAATGAATGTTTTTGAAATTTGGAAAGCCAGAATTCCATGGTTACTATTTTTAATGGTTTCAGCTACCTTTACTGGTTTAATTATATCTAAATTTGAAAATGCTCTCGCAACGCAAGTAGTGCTTGTAGCTTATATTCCAATGTTGATGGATACTGGTGGAAATAGTGGCTCACAAGCCTCTGTTACACTAATTCGTGGGTTATCATTAGGAGAGATTGAATATAGTGATATCTTTAAAGTTATTTTCAAAGAATTCCAAGTTGCCATTGTATGCGGTATTACGCTTGCTATTGCCAACTTCTTCAAATTACTCTTCTTTGATAAAGTATCGCTTATCGTTTCATTAACTGTAAACTTAACATTGTTAATTACTGTCATCGTTGCAAAACTTGTAGGAGGTACTTTACCACTTATCTCTAAGAAAATTGGTTTTGACCCTGCAGTAATGTCAGCACCATTTATCACAACAATTGTAGATGCTATTTCCCTTATCGTCTACTTCAATATTGCTCATTTCTTATTGCACATATAGGTGCAAATACGGAGGAAACTATGAGAAAAAAATTAGGATTTACCTTAGTAGAATTAATCATCGTCATTTCTATTTTAGCTGTGCTAGCCCTAATCATAGTTCCAAGTATTATTGGCTACACCGCTAAAGCGAAAGAAACTGTAGCTCTTAGAAATCTTAAACAAATCAGAATGGTTACAGATATTACCCTCGATAAACTTGATATGGTTGGTGATAACATAAATTTACTATATAGTAGTGCACAAGCTTCCTTAGATAGTGGAGAATCTGACAAATTTATAAAAGAATTTAATACCATTGATAAAACGATGGATTATAAAATAGGTGATTTATTAAATAACGTCATTATAAATTATGTAACAAATGCTCAAGGAGGACTTTCAGATTACACTATCACATTATGCGATAACGGGGTTAATGATAACAATAGCTGTAAAGTTGGTAAAGGCTATACGTATAACGTACTTGAAAGTAAAGTTACAGTTTTATCATTTAAATCAAGTACTACTCCCGATACGATAGGTACACTTGCTCTAAATTGAAAGGATGCAAAATTTCGCATCCTTTTTTTAATTATTCACTTTGTATTGCTTCGATAATATTTAAATTTGCTGCTCGTTTGGATGGTAAATAGCCAAATAATAATCCAAGAGATAAAGAGAATACTAACGAAAATACTACATATCCTATATTGATTGGTAACTGCATCTTTAATAAGATTAATGCTAACTGAATAACACCCATACCGATGACTACGCCAAATACACCGCCCAACAGTGTTAATAAACACGATTCAATCATAAACTGAAATTGAATAGCTCCCTTACTAGCTCCTATCGCTCGTTTTACACCTATCTCTTTTGTTCTTTCCACAACACTTACAAGCATAATATTCATTACACCAATACCAGCTACAAGAAGTGAAATAGAGGCAATAATACCCATAACAATCGATAGTATTCCAGTCATCTGTTTAATTTGATTGGTGATAAAACTTAAATCTTCTAACACATAACCATTTTTAGTATCGATATAATTATGTGCTTTATTTAACTCAATAACAGCATTCGTTGATGTCTTTTTTAAATCAGATCCTGGTGCTATTTTAACCGATAAAAAACCAATTGTTGAATCACTAAACATCAATTCATATGCTTCTGTTGGTAATAATACAAAACTTGCATTTGCTTTCATTGGCGAATCAATAACACCTACAATAGTAAATACTCTATTTTTAATGTTAATTGTTTTACCAATTGCTTCTTCATTTTTAATTTTTAAAGTATTTTCAACAAACTTTTCTGATACAATTGCTAAGTTAACTCTTTCTTTGCTGTTATATTCAGAAAATAATTTTCCATTTAACACTTTATGACCAAAGAAATCAATAAAATTGTCAGTATTTTTTTTAACGGTAACGGAAAATTTCTTACGGTCAAGTACGCCTTGGGCCTGTGCTGTATAATTGGCCATAGCATCACTAACACCCTCGACCTTCCTTAGTACATCCAAATCCGCTAAGCTATAATAAAATGTTTTTGAACTAGACATTCCAAAATTGGATCCAAACGATTGACTTAAAATTTCTTCTGCATTTTTTCTATCTTTTACATAATTAATGTTTATTGCTCCATTATTACCAGTAATCTGATTTGTAATCGCCACATTTGCAATATCACTGATAGAAAAAATAATAAATACTACCGCAACACCAATAACGATACCAATCAGTGAGAGAAATGATCGTAGTTTGTTGTTAAAAAGTTCATTTAGTGATAACTTAATATATTCTAGTATCATCGATTCATCACATCACTTTCAATTAATCCATCTTTAATCTTAATGGTACGTTTAGCTGATAGAGCAACGTTAGGATCATGAGTAACTATAACAATTGTATTTCCTTGTTCATTTAATTCATTTAACAATGCTAAAATGCTCTTAGTTGTCATTGAATCCAAAGCACCGGTTGGCTCATCCGCAAAAATAACATCAGGATTATTGACTAGTGCTCGTGCTATCGCTACACGTTGACGTTGTCCACCAGATAAAGTCATCGGTTTCTTATGTGATTGATTACCAATCAGCATTTTTCCCATCATTTCTTTAGCACGCTCTTTTCGCTCATTACTACTAACTCCAGCATATAACATCGGTAATTCAACATTTTTTTGACAAGTAATATTATTTAATAAATTAAATGATTGAAAAATAAATCCAAACGTATTTAATCGTAATGATGTCAATTCTTGCTCAGATACAGTTGTTACATCTTTTCCATTTAAATAATACTTTCCACTTGTTGGATTATCCAACAATCCTAAAATATTTAAAAGTGTACTTTTACCACTACCACTTGTTCCCATAATAGATACATATTCGCCCTTTTCAATGGAAAATGAAACTCCAGCTAAGGCATGAACTTCATTCTCCCCAGGATTGTATATTTTCCGAATATCAACGCATTCAATTACTTTGGTACTCATTGCTTCGCTACCGTTACAACAACACTATATCCATAAGGAATTTCATCAGGAATGGCAATATCAACATGGTAATAAGAAGTATCATCTGATTCTAAATTATTTGGCATCGTGTCAACAGTTAAAATCTCACAATCAAACTCTTTCTTTAAACTATCACTCTTCACAGTTACTTTTTGACCAGGTTTTACAAGTTGATATTCAAATTCTGACACGCTAATGCGAACTTTTTTCTGTTGAGCATACAACACAATATACGCTGCACCTGTTTTGTTCGATGGATCAATCGCTGTACTTTCATTTATTTTATATACTAGCCCACCAATATCAGACTTCACACCATTTTCTGTCTTTTGCTTTGTCAACTTTCTAATCTTTTCTTCCGTACTTAACCATTCAAGTTTATTTTGCGCAATTAACCCTTCAGTATTATTAATTTCAACATTTAAATAATTAATATACACTTTATCATCCTGATTTGCACCAGCCAAATCCTTCTTAAAGTTATCAATACGCGTATAATAATCATATAATTGTTGTTGTAAATTAGTAAAACTCTTTTCCGAAACCTTAATTTGTGCGTCAATAGTCGGATCTACTTTATAATCAAACAACGTTGTTTTCTCTTCAACAATGTCCCCTTCTTTAACATATACTTCATTAAACTCACGACTTGGATCTTTTGAATAATAATAAATCTGGCTTGGAACTACTTTTCCAGAATACACAATTCCTTTATCGGTAACGACTAAATCTGTTTGAACTGGATCATCTGGCATTCCTTGATGACCCATTTTAATTTCACTAGTGCTGGCCTGTCCGTTATCAGGAGTTTCAGGTTTTACCGCTTTACTTTTAAAATATCCGTATCCTACACCAACAATCGCTAAAATAACGACACCTATAATTATTTTTTTCTTCATTTAGTTACCCTTTCTTGTATTAAACAATTAATACAAAACCATTATACCACCATCATGTGATTTTGCAACAGTTTCACCTTACATTAAGATGACTTTTTTTCAAGTTCTTTTGCTTGAATTTGACGCGATAATTTCATTAACATAATCAAATAGTCACGATATACATCAATAAACTCATCATTTTTAACTTTTTTAATATTTTTATCAATTACCAATTGTTCTCTACTCGCATCTAAAATATCTAACCCATGTTGAAATTTATAGTTCGCTATTTCTTTAGAAACCATCATGCGCGCTTCAAACAACTCAACCATTTTAGTATCAATATCATCAATCATTACCCTTAATTCATCTAAATTTTTCATTGTACTCTCCTCGTATTTTTTTAGTTTACAAAATAATTAATGTAATTACAATCAATATATAGGATTTTTTGTGAAGTTATGGTAAAATAACGTAAAATCAGAGAGGTATTTATATGAACTTTGTCTTTATTTCACCAAACTTCCCAAAACAATATTATTTGTTTTGCCAAGCATTAAAAAACAATGGTGTTACTACTTTAGGTATCGGTGAAGATAACTATTACGCCCTTAGTGATAACTGTCGAAACTCTCTTGTTGATTATTATCAAGTATCAAGCTTAGAAGATTATCAACAAGTGTTTAAAGCAGTCGCAACGTTCTCTGCCAAATACGGTAAAATTGATTGGTTAGAATCTAACAATGAATATTGGTTAATTCAAGACGCTCAATTAAGAACAGACTTTAATATTACAACTGGCATGAAAAATGATGAAATTAGTAATATTAAATTTAAATCAAAAATGAAAGAATTTTATGAAAAAGCAAACGTAAAGACAGCTCGTTATCACCTAGTTTCTACCATTGAAGCCGCAAAAGACTTTATTGATGAAGTAGGTTATCCAGTTATTGTGAAACCTGACAATGGTGTTGGTGCAAGTGCTACATATCGTTTAAGCAATGAAGATGATTTAAATCAATTTTTCTACTTTTATCCAACTGTTCAATACATCATGGAAGAATACATTAATGGAACGATTATTTCCTATGATGGAATTTGTGACAATGAAGGTAATATTGTCTTTGAAACACACCATATTTTCCCTGATTCAATCATGGACATCGTCAATGAAAAGAAAGAAGTATATTACTATTCTGTAAAAGATATTCCTGAAGATGTTAAAACAATAGGAAGAAATGTTATTAAAGCCTTTAATGTAAAAAGTAGATTTTTCCATTGTGAATATTTTAGATTATTAGAAGCTAAAAAAGGGTTAGGTAAAAAAGGTGATATTATTGGCTTAGAAGTGAATATGAGACCTCCAGGAGGTTACACTCCTGATATGATGAACTTCGCCAATAACATTAGTGTTTATCAAATATGGGCTGATATGATTACTTATAACAAAGGAAATTTTGATCCTACTCATCGACCATATGTCTGTGTGTATGTTGCTAGACGTGATGGTGTACCGCATCGTTTATCAGACGAGGAAGTTATCGGACGATATCGACATAATATTTGTATGGTAGAAAGAATGCCGGAAATATTCGCTGAAGCAATGGGAAATCAAATGATTATGGCTCGCTTTAACAACGAAATGGAGGCGCAAGAGTTTATTAGGACTTGCTTAGAATAATGAAAATAGAATACTTTAAAGAATATAGTTATTATTTAAATCGTGACATGGAGATGAAAGTATTTGGCCATAGTGGGGCTGCATGCTTAGTTATTCCAGCACAAGATGGAAGATTTTACGATTTTGAAAATTTTAAAATGGTAGAAGCATGTCAATCATTAATCGATGAAGGTAGAATTCAATTTTACTGCATCGATACGATTGATAAAGAAAGTTGGTCCAATACATCAAGACCAAATAGAGAACGTATTGAAGCACATGAAGCGTGGTTCAACTATGTAACAAAAGAAATCATGCCTCAAATTAAACATCACAACTACAGTAGTAACAACCAACAATATCGTGGCACATTCATTACCGGATGTAGTATGGGGGCAACTCATACTTGTAATATTTTCTTTAGACGTCCAGATTTATTTGATGGAATGATTGCCCTAAGTGGTTTATACAACACAAAATTTGCATTCCAAGATTATAGTGATGATCTTATTTACAACAATTCAGTATTTAGATATTTAAATGAAATGCCTTGGGATCATCCATACCTTGAACAATATCGACAAAAGAAAATTGTATTTTGTGTAGGTCAAGGTGCTTGGGAAGAACCAATGATTGAAGATACTCATCAAATGGAAAACTTATTGAATTATAAAAAAATTCCTGCTTGGTTTGATTATTGGGGATACGATGTAGACCATGATTGGCCTTGGTGGAGAGTTCAATTACCTTACTATTTAAAGCATATTTTATAAAACCAATAATGCTTACATGACATTCACTAACTTTCGATAAATACTAATATATCGAAAGTTTTTTTATTTAAACAACATAAAACCCAGTTTAAACTGGGTTTTATGTTAATTATTCAAATAATCTATCGCAACTGCAGCATATAGGATAGAAGCGTTTTTTAACGCCTCCTCATCAACATTAAAGCGTCCATGATGATGAGACCAACATGAATCTTTTTCTTTATTACCGACCCCTATCATCGCAAAAGTACCTGGAACAAGTTTACTGTACGCTCCAAAATCTTCTCCTCCGCATGTAGGCGGTTCAATATGATAAGCCTCTTCAGAAAACAAATCACAAACCAATCGTTTTACGTTACTAGCAGCTTTAACGTCATTAATAACAATGTCTGAGCCAAAAACATAATTGTATTCAGCTACACTACCACCATACATAGTAGCGATATCATTTGCCATATCACCAATCTTTTTATAAATTAATTGTCGATCATTTTCATCAAAAGTACGAACTGTACCAGATAATGTTGCTTCTCCAGAAATAACATTAAAACGTGTTCCTGATTTAACTTCACCAATCGTTACAACAGCTGAATGAAGCGGATCAATACTACGAGAAACGATAGTTTGAGCATTCATCACCATCGTACATGCCATTATTGTCGCATCAACTGTTTCATGTGGCAAAGCTCCATGTCCTGCCTTACCATTAAATGTTAATTTAAAATGATCTCCAGCCGCAAAGCGAGCTCCTGGCTCACAAGAAATTGTGCCAGAAGGCATTTGTGACCATACATGAGTACCAAAAACATAATCAACACCATCCATTGCCCCTTGAGCAATCATCATTTTAGCACCAGAAACAATTTCTTCAGCTGGCTGAAAAATCAAACGAATTGTTCCACTGATTTCCTCTTTTAACTCATTTAAAACTTCTGCCGCAATTAATAATGTCGCAGCGTGACAATCATGACCACAAGCGTGGCAATACCCCTCATGAACTGATTTATAATCAACATCATTAAGTTCAGTTACTGGCAATGCATCAATATCAGCACGTAATGCGATTGTTTTTCCAGGTTTTTTAGAAGTAATCGTCGCAATGATTCCCGTTGGATTAGTGCGTATATATGGTATGTTTAAACGGTCAAGTTCTTCCGCAATAATATTAGTCGTCATCACTTCTTGCATTGCCATTTCCGGATACATGTGAAGTTTACGGCGAAGCTTTATCAATTGTTCTTCAAGTTCATTAACACGCAATTTAATTCTTTCATTAATCATTGTTTTCACCCAAATAATCTAAAGCGTATAGAGCATACAATTGAGAAGCATTTACTAAAACATCTTCATCAACGTTAAAACGACCATGATGATGAGACCAACATGCATCTTTTTCTTTGTTGCCTGCACCAAATATCGCAAATGCACCATCAATAATGTCACTAAATGCACCAAAATCTTCTCCACCAGTAGTAGGTGGTTCAGCGTATAGACTATCTTCTCCAAATGCTTCAGCAACTAGAGTTCTAGCCCTTTTAGCTGATTTAGATTCATTGTATACGATATCCGTTAAGTGATTAAAGGTAAATTCTTTCACTTTACCACCGTACATCTTAGCAGTCATATCAGCATAATGACGCAATGTTTCTTCAATTTTACGACGATCAGCGCCGTCCAATGTTCTAACGGTACCATCTAACTTCGCTTCACCGCTAATTACATTAAAACGGGTTCCACTTTCCATTTTCCCAATTGTAACAACTGCACTATGCAAAGGATCAATTGCACGAGAAACAATTGTTTGTACATTCATCACAAAAGAAGCAGCCATAACTGTTGCGTCCACTGTTGCTTGAGGTACTGCACCATGTCCAGCTAATCCTTCAAAGGTGATAAAGAAACTATCACATGCCGCAAAACGAGCGCCTTCTTCAATCGAAATTTTACCTGCATCGCCCATACTCCATATATGACCACCAAACACGTTACTTACTCCTTCAAGAGCACCTTGTTCAATCATCATCTTAGCCCCAGCACCTAATTCTTCTGCCGGCTGAAACAATAGACGAACTGTTCCACATAATTCAGATTTCATTGTACTTAATATTTTTGCAGCACCTAATAATATTGCAATGTGCGTGTCATGACCACAAGCATGACTACATCCTTCATTCACTGATTTATACGATACATCGTTTAATTCTAAAACTGGAAGAGCATCAATATCGGCTCTAAGAGCAACCATCTTACCTGGTTTACTACCAACAATATCAGCATACAATCCCGTTGGATTGCATAAAGTATATGGTATTGACATTAAATCCAATTGTTTAGCAATTCTTTTTGTCGTTTCAAACTCCTTAAACGATAATTCAGGATGTTGATGAAACTCTCGACGCATATCTACAATGTATTGTTCAATTTTTGACGCTTCTTCTTTAACTCTATTAATCATACTACTCCCTTTCTATGGTCTTAACCAACCAACCATGACACCTGCTAATAATACTGATACGATTGTAACAGTGATAAATCCTGCCACTAACATTGGTGGCAACATATGTTGTGTTAATATTTTCTTTTCTTTCTCATCATCAGTTAATGCATTGACAATTTCCATCGTTAATACGAAGTTAGCTGGAAACCCATAAAGTGCTGTAAGTGATACTGCAAACGACATTTCTTTTGACACTTTTAACATTTTACCAATAATATAAGAAATAACATACATTCCCGTAACACCAATAACAATTGTTCCTACAACTGGATACATTAATTTTAGAACCATTTCTGGAGTTGCTTTTTGAAGTGTATCAAATATAAATAACATTAACGCCATAATAGCAAGTCCAAAGCCATTTGCTTTTTGTAACGCATTTTTTTCCAAAAAACCAAAATGACCAGCACCAATACCAAACAATAAACATAAGACAAATGCATTAACATTCATACCAAATTTTTTAAATACATTTGAAAAGAAAAAAGCTAATGCTGCAGTAGCGGCAATACGTAAAAATTTAAATGAATCCGTGTTATATTTATCTGGAAAGTTCTTAAACATTTTCTTTTTAAACATGTCTTCATCACTTTCATCAGAATCAGCTGATTCACTAACATATTTCCCTTCACGGTATAAAGATAATACTTTCTACCTTCTTTTTTAAGCATAATAGCTGTTAGTGGATAACCAGCAAAACCTTGCATTACGAAAATCAAAATAGCTAAAACAGCTAGTTCTGGCTTACCAATCGCAGTAGCACCTTCACTCATAATAACAGCTGAAACTAAACCACCAACTAACGGTGGCGTAACTGTAACCATTTCATTCCAACCAAAAATCATCACACCAATTGTCATTAAAAATGAACAAATACCTATGATTCCACCTAAAGCAATTACAATAACACGCCATTGCTTTCCTAACTCTTTAATAGATAATAACGTTCCTAAATTAGTAATTAATAATCCCATTAACATGGTCGCTGTTCCTGGCAAAATACCAGCACGAGCAATAATGTCCTTTGGTAATATCGTCCAATAACCAATCAAAAATAGTACCGCACTAACAAACACTGAAGGAATAACTGCCTTAGTCTTTGTTGAAACCATTTCCCCTACTGTCAAAATAACTAAACATACTGCTAAAAGAAACATTTGTGATACAATTAATTCTCCCATATTTTCCCCATCCTTTCTCATATTATAGTATTAATAATTATTATGAAAGTCAAAGCATTACCTTTGAAAATATACTCATTTTCAAAGAAAAATAACATTCCTTTTCTTTCATCACTAATGTAATGTTATTTACAGAATTACATTATTCATTATTTTTAATACTTCTACTTTAATTTGAATTGCTGTAATAGATATTGTATAATAAAAATACATTATTATTACACACATAAAACTATCATTTTTTAATTAAACCGCTTTTTAAAGGAGACTGTATGAATAATTTAAGTCTAATTCCTGAATTAATAGCAACCTTAATTACCGTTATTATCGCTCTTAATTCTCATTTTGACGGTGATAAAGAAACCTCTATCAATCAATCGTTTACATCATGTATCATCTTTTCTATTGTCGCCGTTGTCATTAGTAATATTGCCAGCTTTTTCTTAGTGTATCCCGATATAATAACCACTTGGGGTATATGTCGACTACAAGAATTAAAATCAGTTACCATGTTAATTGCAGGCATGTATATATATCGTCATATGGTAATTATTGCCTTTGAAAAAGCAAATCGAATGAATAAACTAGAAAAGGCGGTAACAGCACTTTATATCAGCTTAACGATGGCGATTATATCTATTTTTATGAATCAATTTACTCATTTCTTCTTTTACATTGATAATAATAAACAATTGATTAAAGGACCACTATATCAATCTGAATTCCTTCTTTTAGTCATATATGCTTTCATTATTATTTTTACTATGAAAAAAGAAACTGGTCGCATTGATAAAACTATTAAGCGTTCTCTATTCACAGGAGCATTAGCTGCCATTTCTGTTATTACTTTGCAAACAATTTTCCCTAATGGAATATTTTCTGCTCTTACTGTTTCTAACAGTTTATTAATTGTTTTAATTTGTGCCCAACAAACACAAATTAATGTTGATTCACTCACTGGGTTTCACAATCGTACAGCCTTACTTCAAACAGTAAACAACAAACTTTTAAATAACAAACAATTCATTCTCATTATAATTAGCGTAAAAAACTTCAAGCGAATCAATGTTCGATTCGGTTATTTATTTGGTGATGTCGTTTTACGCTATATTGGCGATTTTTTACTCACTTTACCATACAGCAGTACACCCTTTCGTCTATTAGGAGCTGACTACGCCATTATATTACCACCAATGAGTAACGACAAATACAATGACATTCTTCACAACATCACCACTAAATTTAATTCTCCGATTACTATCAATGAAACAACATTTTCTTGTAGTATTAGTACAGCTCTATTATCATCACAAGAATGTAAAACCGAGATGTCAGATGTAATTTTAAAATTTGACTATTTATTAGACGCCATAAAAAAACAATCAAAACCACTTCATATTTCTTTTTCAAGTGATTTTATCGCCCATTGTGAACGTCGTGAATATATCATTGAATTATTACGATCAGCCATTAGAAATGATTTGTTTACTATTGTTTATCAACCTATTTTCGAACTTAAAAGTCAATCTTATGTAGGTGCAGAAGCATTATTACGCTTACTTGACCAAGATAATAATTACATTTCTCCAGAAGAATTTATTCAAATCGCTGAGGAAAGCGGCTTTATTTCGGAAATAGGCACACTCGTCATAGAAAAAGTATGTCACTTTCTTCAACTTCATCCATCTTATCCTTTCTATATTTCCATTAATATTTCTGCCATCCAATTCGTTGAACCCTCCTTCTTTACTATAGTTAAAAATATACTTGAAAAATATAATATTAAGCCTCATCAACTTAAATTGGAAATAACGGAACGTACACTCCTTGCCGAAAATAGTGATACATTTAAAATATTAAACGATTTTAAACAACTAGGGGTTGGAATCTATTTAGATGATTTTGGAACAGGATACTCTAACTTATTCTCCATTAGCCAATTCTCTTTCGAGTGCATTAAATTTGATAAGTCACTCATTAACAACTTAAATAAAAATTCCGTTGCATTTGATATCTTATGCGCCTTTGTAGAAGGAGTTAATAAAACAAAAAGTTACGTACTCATCGAAGGAGTAGAAACATACCAACAATATAATCAACTTAAAAACATTGGTATCGATAGTATTCAAGGTTATTTATTTACTAAACCCCTTCAAGAAAGTGATTTTATATACAATATGATAGAAAATATCGATGACTTCAATCGTCGCGCCAAAAAATTATTATCAGCAATACGGCTAAATTGTAATTTTTAAAAAAAGACTTTACAACAACACACTAATAAGATATAATATTTTGGCATGGCGGTCGTGGTGAAGTTGGTCAACACACTGGATTGTGGCTCCAGCACTCGCGGGTTCAAGTCCCGTCGATCGCCCCATGTAAAAAAAACACAAGCCCTGATTTCAGGGCTTTTTTATGTTTTAATTCATAATAATACTTTCTCTAATGATTGGTTCCTCATTTTGTGTTTCTATTAATTGTTCAATAATTTCTCTTATTTCTTCGTGTTTCAATTCATTAAATTCTTCATGTAATTTATTCAAAAGCATTTTTTTAAGAGTTTCATCTTTGACCATACCAAGAACTCCATTCCATACATATGTGCAGATATAAGTCACTTGTTTAAATGCAGTAGTATGTAAGAAATTCTCACCCTCATCAAAGCAGTTCATAATGAAAATGGCAATAATCCACGCTTCCATGTATCGCTCATGAAACATAAGAATTTGAATTCTACTTTCGAAAAATTCTTGAAATCGAACAAGAAATATTTCTTCTAATTCTGAGAAGTCATCTTCATCATTTTCTGAAATTAACATTAAATAATCATTAATTAGTGAAGAAACCTCTAAAAAATAACTTGAAACAAATTCTTCATCAAAATGTGAGAAAAAGGTCCAATTAAAATCTTCTGCAAACTTTGGATTAAAAACAGCATATTCATAGACATAACCTCTTAAATCATCTTCGTTTATATTATCAATATTATATTTTAAGGAACCACAACCTATTTTAGCAACATTTTTCTCCATGTCACAGTAAGCACAACATAATTCTACCATATGGCTACATTCACCATAATTTTCAAATTCTTCACAAGTGCACGAACATTCATCAATTGTATTATTCTTCATTGTAATCGTCGTATGATAATCAATGTTATCGTTAATCACAGCACTAATAACGTCATGTTTTTTCTTCACCTTATAATTTTTAGAAGTATCATAATTTAAATATCCTTCTACTAAAACATCCTTATTAAAAAACCATTCCCATTGAAATCGTGTTAATTTCTTCATTGTACTATTTCCTCTCTTTATAACGGCTGACAAGAATGATAAATTTCTTCAATTTCTTCAACTGTCAAAACTCCATAACTAGTCGTTAATCGACGAACAGTTTTACTCATTTCAGGTATTAGCGTGCTGTCAATCCCTACTTCTTTAAGTGTAGTTTTAGCACCAATTTTCTTGAAAAACTGTTGTAACAAATCAATACCTTCTAAAGCAATTTCTGCATCTCTTTTATTTTCTTTTGATACGTTGAAAACATTGCATGCAAAGCGAACGAACTTTTCAGGATATTTTACACATACTTTCTTTAAATATTCAGGATGAACTATCGCAAGTCCTTCACCATGAGCAATATCATAATATGCTGATAAGACATGTTGTAACTGATGTCCCATCCAATCACCATCTTTACTCACTTCAATCAATCCATTTAGCGCTAATGTGCTATCCCACATCAAATTACTTCTCGCGTTATAATCATATGGATTTTCAAGAGCGATAGTAATGTTGTGCATAACATTTTTCATTAAAGCTTCCGCAATATCATCACTCACATTTGATTCATTGGGATTAGAAAAATATGATTCAAAAATATGGGACAACGTATCAATCGCTCCGTTAATCATTTGTTTTTTTGGCAATGTGTACGTAATTGTTGGATCTAAAATAGAAAATTTAGGAAATAATAAATCATGAGAATAAGATCGTTTTAATTTTTGGTCTAAATTGCTAATAACACCACAATTGTTCATTTCACTGCCAGTGGCAGCCATCGTCAATACAACGCCAATTGGAAGAGCTTTTTCAATGGATTCCTTCTTGATGACAAGACGGTGCCAAAAATCGCCTTCAACAAACATTCCAGCACTAATTAATTTTGTACAATCAACAACGCTTCCGCCACCAACTGCCAACAAAAAATCGACATTGTGTTTACGACATAAAGCGATTCCTTCTTCAACTTTGGTATGACGAGGATTGGGGGTTATATTAGAAAGTTCAACAATTGTCTTTTTTTCATTTTCTAAAAGTATGCGTATTTTATCATACAATCCACTCTTTTTAATACTACCTGTACCATATGTTAAACAAACAACAGGCCCAACTTGTTTTAATTCTTCAACAAGACTTTCTAGTTGATTTTCACCAAAATATATTTTTGTTGGATTATAAAACGTAAAAGATTGCATAACATTACCTACCTTCTATTTAAATGACAACAATATTATTATACAATATTACAATTGATATTAGAATCGAATTATTATTAAATACACCTCGTCCACTTTTTAAAAAGAGATATCCATTACAGATATCTTACTTTACCTTAATTGTGTTTAAACGTAATGCATTTCCTACAACGGTAACGCTAGAAAAACTCATCGCAAGTGCCGCTAACATTGGATTCAATAATGGTCCATTAAAAATATATAAAATACCACAAGCAACTGGAATTCCAAGGATATTATAGAAAAATGCCCAAAATAGATTTTGTTTTATACATCGAAGTGTAGCAACACTCCAATGAAGTGCCGTGATGAATGTTTGTAGCGATTGATTCATTAACACAACATCAGCACTTTCAATCGCTATATCACTTCCACTTCCCATTGCAACGCCAACACTAGCACTAACAAGGGCAATCGCATCATTAATACCATCACCAACCATCGCAACCTTTTCACCACTTTCAACAAGCCGTTTAATAACATCCGCTTTTTCATTCGGCATCACTTCCGAGATTACTTCATCAATATGTATCTGATTCGCAATCGCTCGTGCTGTCCTCTGTTGATCTCCAGTCAATAAGATAGTTTTAATTCCCATTTGATGTAATTGCTTCATTACCTCTTTACTATCACTTTTTATCGTATCAGCAACACCAAGTAAAGCTACAACCTTATCATTAACACTAACATACAACGCTGTTTTTCCTTGATTCGATAAATCACTGGCATCAATATCACTTTCAGTAAATCGTTGATTACCAATTTTTAAAATATTGCCATCTATAATTCCAGAAATACCAAATCCTGTTATTGATTTAAAATCATCAACTTGTCTTATTTCAACATTACGTCTCTTTCCTTCTTCAATAATTGCTTTAGATAAAGGATGTTCACTATAATTTTCTAAAGAAGTGATATATGTCCAAAGTATATTTTCATCAATTTCATTATCTACTATTAAAACATCTGTTACTTTTGGCTTTCCTTCGGTAACTGTACCAGTTTTATCAAAAACAACCGTTGTGATTTTACCTAATGTTTCTAATGCTTCTGCATTACGAAATAAGATTCCTTTTAATGCAGCTTGACCGGTTCCAACGATTAACGCTGTCGGTGTCGCTAAACCTAAAGCACATGGACAAGCAATAACTAATACTGAAATTAATATTTTAAGTGAAAATTCAAAATTTTTACCGACAATCATCCATCCTAAAAACGCTACTAAAGCAATAACTATCACAATTGGTACAAATACTGAAGCTACTTCATCAGCTAACTTAGCAATAGGCGCTTTTGAATTTTGGGCTTCTGATACCATTTCAATAATTTTAGATAACATCGTATCTTTCCCAACTTTACTCGCTGATATTTGTACAAAACCATTACAGTTTACAGTAGCTCCAATTACAGCATCACCTTTTGTTCTATCAACAGGAAGACTTTCACCCGTTAACATACTTTCATCCACACTCGTTGTTCCTTGTATAATAACACCATCCACCGGGATTATTTCTCCTGGTCGAACAACAATAGTATCACCAACAAGTAATTCTTCAACTAGTACTTCTACTTCTTCACCATTTCGAAGAATTCTAGCCGTTTTCGCCGATAAATTCATCAACTTCATAATAGCTTGATTTGTTTTATTTCGACTATTTAATTCCAATGTTTTGCCATACAAGATTAAAGTAATAATAACTGCGGTACTTTCATAATACAAATGATGAACATAACTACCATCACCTACAATAATTAAATATGTATGATAGACGCTCACTAAAAATGCAGCACTTGTTCCTAATGCAACTAAACTATCCATGTTCGGTGATTTACGCCATAAATTAGCAAAGCCTTTTGTATAAAAGTCACGACCAATAATCATTACTGGTATCGTTAACAATAACTGAACTAAAGAATACCGTATAGGGTTTTCATTTGGCATAAGAAACGACGGAAATGGCACTCCTTTAATCATTGGTGCCATCGCAATAATAAACAATGGTATTGTAATGATCATTGTCCACAAACTTTTCTTTTTTTGTTGTCGTATCAAATGTTCATGAAGTTGTTTTTCATCTTCTGTTTCATCTACCACAAAAAACCCTACTTTTTCTACAACTTTTTTAATATCATCAAGTGATGCTTTTTCCTCGTCAAATTGTACAGATGCCTTTTCGCTCGCAAGATAAACTTCCGCTTGTACCCCATCTATCTTACAAAGTGCTTTTGTTAAAGAAGAGGAACACGCTGCACATGTCATCCCTTTAATTTTAAGCACTTCTTTTTTCATCGAACAACCTCAAATCCACAATCTTCAATGCCCTCTTCAACTTGTTTCAATGTAACTTTATTATTTTCTACATCACATTCAACCATTCCTGTTTTGGCATTCACACTACATTGAACCACACCATCCAATTGTAGCAAACTCTTTTTAACGCGATTTTCACAATGAGAACAACTCATTCCTGTTGCTTTCACTCTAATTTTTTCCATAAACTTTCCTCTTTATTCTTTAATTTTTACTCTTGCTTCACTTAATAATTGGGTCATTGTCCCCATTGGACAATAAACACACCATGAGCGTGGTTGATAGAAAATAGTGGTGATTAAACCTAATACACTCGATGTTAACATAACACTATAAAAACCAAAGGCAAATTGAGCAATCCAAGGTTGACTATTATTATGATAAGCGAAATGCCAAGGAACTTTAAATGACCATAATAAAGTAACTACTTGTTTTAGTGAAGAACCTTGAAATACTTTCACTGTCGAGAAAATCATTAAACCAAACATTATCATAAAAAACGTTAAAAACGCCAATCGAAACCAACGTGTTCTAATGATTTCTGGTAAACGTTTATTTCTAGACCATTTTAAATCTTTCCCTATTTTTTTCATCAATTGACCACGACCACAATAACTATTACAGTACGCTTTTCCTTTACCAAAAATTGATACTAATAAAGGAATAAAAAAACAAAACAATCCTAACCATGCGAATAAAATATTAAATAGCCCTAAAATCAAATATATACTACTTACAATCCATAAATAATCTTTCCATTGTTTATTCTTTTTCATTATACCACCACCATTGTAATCGCACCAGCTGGACACACTTTCTCACATATACCACAACCAACACATTTGTCTCTATCAATTTGCGCAAAACATCCATCTTGGATGTTAATTACTTTCTTTGGACATGTTATAAAACATTCTCCACATGCTACACATACTTTCTTTTCTACTTCTGCTTTTCTTGCCATTCCAAATCCTCCCATAATATATTATATGGTTCAACATACGTTACTTCTGTGATTTCATCACATAAAAAGAAAGTTTTTCAACTTTCTATTTTCCCATTGATATAGGTAACATCGCTGCGCCAATAATTCCTGGCTCTGATAACTGCGCTTGTGTAAAGATAACATCACGCATTCCTGGATGAACAAATCCTTTAAATTTTTCAATCATATCATCAAGCCAAACCGCTTTTGATTTCATTACGCCTCCACCAATAACAAACACATGCGGATCCGTAATATGAGCGATATGACTAAACATAATAGCAATATTAGTTGTCATTTCATCGACAAGTGCGATTGCTTTTTCATCTTTTGCGACTGCTAAATCAAAAATATCTTTAGCACTTTCAATATGATCACCAAAAATCATTTTTCCTTTACGAACTAAATTACGACCACTGCTTTCATTTTCAACCGCACCACCATTTAAGTTATTGTATGGTTCTTTTGTACGGTCAACGATAAGATTTCCCACTTCACCAGCATAGCCACTTTTTCCTGAAATAAGTTGACCATTTACGACCAATGCCCCACCAATTCCCGTTGAGATAGTAACATAATACACAATTGGAAGTCCTTTACCAGCACCTAATAGTGCTTCCGCAAGACCGGCACAATTGGCATCATTATCTAAATATGTCGGTAAGCCAGTTGCTTCTTCTAACTCTTTTCCAATTGGATAATTAGTAAATCCTTTTAAATTCGATGATAATTTCATTACTTTATTCACTGTGTCTACCGGTCCTGGTACACCAATACCAATACCGCTACATTGACTATAATTATCAATTTGTTTAATCATAGCGATTATATTAGGAACAACCTTCTCAGGTCCTTCCATTCCATATGATTCCCCTTTTAATTCTTGAATAATTGTGCCATCTTCACTAATTTTGGCCACTCTAACTTGAGTACCACCTAAATCGATTCCTATTACTGTTTTCATCACATATCCCTTTCTTGATACTCTAATTATACTAAAATAATCCAATTGTTCAATAAAAATGGTACCGCTTACTATTTTTTAATAATCTTTCCAAACATTTTTTCTTGTACAACTTTTTCAATAGAAACACTTACAATATCACCTAACGATAGTAATGACTCACTTTTAAAATAAACTCCACCATCAATACCATCAGGAGCATGATAAAAACTACGACCTTGATACATTCCTGTAAGACCATTTTGTGATTCTACAATAACATCAAATTCTTGATTAATAAATTGTTTCATCTTTTCTTCACGAATTTGATTTTGAAGTGATAAAACACGTTGTAGACGTTCATTTTTAACGTCTTCAGTCACATCATCTTCCATTAAATACGATGATGTATCTTCTTCCCTAGAATACGTAAAAGCACCTAAATGGTCCCACTTAACATGGTTTACCATTGTCAATAATTGATTGAAATCTTCTTCTGTTTCACTAGGAAAACCAACAATCAATGTAGAACGTAGTATGGGATTAGGATAATATTTTTTAATAATATCAATAACATCTAATATTTCCTCTATCGTACCTCTTCGATTCATTACTTTGAGCATACGATTAGACCCATGTTGTACTGGTATATCAAAGTATGGTAATACTTTATCTAGCGATGACATCGCCTTAATTAATTCCTCATCGATTTCATCTGGATACATATATAATAAACGAATCCAACGAACTTCTTCTATCGCATTTAATTGTTGTAGTAAAGGAATTAATAACCTTTTTCTTTCTAAATCAAGACCATAACGAGTTGTATCTTGAGCAATTAAATTAATCTCTTTAACACCTATGGAAACTAATCGTTTTGCTTCAGAGAGTAACTCTTCCATTTTAAATGAGCGATAAGGTCCTCTAATTAATGGAATGGCACAAAATGCACATCGATTATCACATCCATCCGCAATCTTTAAATAAGCCATCCATGGTTTTCCTGATAATTTTCGTGGAACACAATTGTATTTACCAGTGATTTTTATTTCTAATACTTCCGATAAAATAGTATCCAACATACTATACTCATCAATACGAATAAAACGATCTACTTCTGGAAGCTCTTCTATTAATGATTGTTGATAGCGTTGCGCTAAACATCCCATTACAATCAATTTTTTACACTTTTTATTTTTATAGTCAGCCATTTCTAAAATAGTATCAATCGCTTCTGTTTTGGCCATTTCAATAAATCCACACGTATTAATAATAATCGCATCTGCTTGACTTGGCTTAGATACAATACTTACATTAGAAAATTCTAACATTCCTAATAAATTTTCTGTATCAACTAAATTCTTACAACACCCTAAGGAAATTACACCAATTTTCATATTCCACCTCGTGATTATTGTATCATATTTTTTTAAACTTCCACTTAAAGCTTGCTCAAACGGCTATTTTATTATACAATTCAAAAGTTGGAGGTAACTTATGAAACTATTTGTCCCAAAAGACTATAACCCTGTTTTAACGGTTAGAGAAACACAAGATGCAATAAAATATATTCGTGATAAATTTCAAAAGGAGCTTGGATTTACCCTTGGCCTATCAAGAATTTCAGCACCTCTTTTTGTAGAAAAAAGTTCTGGTTTAAATGACAATTTAAGTGGTGTTGAACGTCCAGTATCCTTCGATATGCCAGAAATACCAAATGAAGAAATTGAAGTAGTTCAATCTTTAGCAAAATGGAAACGTTTAGCATTAAAAAAATATGATTTTAAACTCCATGAAGGATTATATACGAACATGAATGCGATTCGTCGCGACGAAGAAATCGATAACATTCATTCTTGTTATGTTGACCAATGGGATTGGGAAAAAATAATTTCAAAAGAAGAACGTTGTGAACAAGTACTTATCGATACTGTCAACGATATTTTTAAAGTCATTAAGCACATGGAACATGAAGTATGGTATAAATACCCACAAGCGGTAAATACATTACCAGATCAAATCCATTTTGTAACAACCCAACAATTAGAAGATCGTTGGCCAGATAAAAGTTCCAAAGAACGCGAAAACTTAATTACAAAAGAATTAGGTTGCGTCTTTATTATGAAAATAGGTGAAAAGCTAAACAGTGGTAAATCACATGATGGACGATCACCAGACTATGATGATTGGCAACTCAACGGCGACATCATGTTTTGGTACGATTTACTCGATTGTGCTTTAGAAATATCAAGCATGGGTATTCGTGTTGATGAAGAATCTATCATTAGCCAATGTAAAAAAGCAAACTTAGAACATCGTTTACAACTACCATACCATCAAATGGTCATCAACAAAGAATTACCATATACTATTGGTGGCGGTATTGGCCAATCACGCTTATGCATGTTACTACTCAATAAAGCCCATGTAGGTGAAGTTCAAGCAAGCATTTGGCCAAAAGAAATGCTTGAAGAGTGCGAAAAACATAATATTCATATCTTATAAGAAGGAATTCTAAAAAATTCCTTTTTTTTTATATAATACTAAAAAACCATAAAATAGCATTCGCTACTCTATGGTTTTATTATTATGACTTAATTTGTTTTTGAAACGCTAATAAATGACTTTTTGACGCATCTCTTAATGCTGTAAATACTTCTCTAGCAGAATCAGGAATATCTTGTTCTAAGAATTTCTCATACATCGCAATATTATCAATTTCTGCTTGAACACCAATTTTAGCAGCTTCTTCTAGTGAACTAGGAACTACAACGTGTTCTTTTGATTCATCTTCTAAAAAATCAAGTCCATACGCATCAAACAATGATTTCAACAAAGAAAGATGTTGTACTTCACTTTTACTAATGTTGCTGTAAGGTTTAACTACTCCATATTTTTCCATAATTGCTTCATATTCACCATGTGCTGCATACTCATCAGCAACAGCGTAATGCAACATATCAATTAATGTTAATTCTTTATCATTTAAAGCTGCTTTAGAACCATATCCATCAATTGACAATACAAGTTGTTTATCATCAATCGTTTCTTTCGCAAACTCTGTGTGTTGTTTTTCAACGATTACTTCTGGTGTTGCTGTTGGCTGTGCTGTTACTACTGGTTGTGTTGTTGCTGTTGCTACTTCTTTTGGCTGTTGTGTACATCCTACTAATGCACAACCCAATATAATCATAATTCCTATTTTTTTCATAGTATCCTACTTTCTTTTATTTTGATATTTTCCTTTTCCAGAAAACGTTCCATCTGTTATATTTTTTAAATCTCTCATCGACATATCTTTTAATTCGTCCATAGAATATGTTGTGTTATTCACTAAAATTTCTTGAATCGCAACATACTTGCCAACACCAACATTCATTTCTTTGGCACTATTCCATGTCTTTTCATCAACATGCTGAATTTGACATTCATCACTAAATCGATTTTTAAGTGATTTTTCTAATTTATCCTTTAATCTCATCGATTTATCTTCTTGTTCACTATATACACTTACTGATAAAAATCCATCATTTAAATACTTTTTATATATTTCATTAGTAAAGATTACTTCCATCGCTTCTTCTACTGGTAGTCCATTGACAGTAACGTTATTTACAATGTCTTTGGCATCATCATTTACCGCAACAATACCTACAACCTTATCTTCCGCATTTAAATCCAACACGATACTCGGATTAAGATCCAAGGCAACATGACTAACAATAGTATTATCCATTTGTTTATTCATTGGAAACATCATCAACAATAAACTCGCTAATACTAGTGGTGCTACCATCTTCATTGAAAATACTTTCTTTTTTTCTTTTTTTGTTAATACTGAATTTAATAACTGTCGTTTTTTCTCATCACTTACAACAACCTTATCCAATGCTCTTAATGGTTTATTCAAAGTAGTCACCCCCTAACATGTCTTTCAATGCTTCCTTTCCTCTTTTTAACCAAGTAGAAACCGTGTTTTCATTACTATTTAATATTTTCGCAATTTCTTTCGTTGAATATTCTTGATAATAAAATAAATAAATCGCATCACGCCAATTTGGTTTTAACTTACGAACCATTTCTAGAATTCTTCCATCTTCTTGTTTAGGATCGATAGAAAAAGTACTAAAATCATCCGTTAACACCGCATTTTTTCGAAACCACGTTCTAAAAATATCATGACAAGCATTGATTGTTACGCGAATAATCCACGCTTTTTCATGTTCTTCAGAACTAAACTCTTCATCAGACTCATAATACTTTATAAAAATACTCTGACTTATATCATCGACATCCGCTTCATTTTTACAATGAATAAAACATATTTTACGAATTTCACTTGCATATTTATCAATAGCTAATTCAACTTGTTGTTCTGTTTTCATCACTTAACACCCTTCACATATTGTTATTGTACATCGTTTTTTTATTTTCTACCACTACCCCTTTCACTAATAATACGTTTTTTGTTCAACAAATCTTTCAAACTTTTTAAAAATTTTAAAATTATTTTTAGCACTCTATGCTTGACAGTGCTAAAAGATGTGATATACTATAAATGAAGCTAAGGCTTCCCATATAGAAAGAGGCGATATTATGCTAAGAATTTTACCAAGACGCTACAACTTGTTTGACGAAATGCTTAATGATGCATTCTTCGACTCGACACCAACCAACCACAATCTGATGAAAACTGACATTAAAGAACTTGATGGTAATTTCTTATTAGACATCGAATTACCAGGTTTTAAGAAAGAAGACATTAAAATTGATTTAGAACAAGGAACACTAAAAATTTCCGCTTCTAGAACAACATCAAAAGAAGAAAAAGACGATAACGGTACAATTATTCGCCAAGAAAGATTTAGTGGACAATGCTCTAGAAGTTACTACGTTGGTGAAGGTGTTACAGTAGAAGATATTAAAGCAAAATTCGAAAACGGTGAACTTAAAATCATCGTTCCAAACAAATCAAAACAACTGATTGAAAAAGCTACAACAATCGAAATTGAGTAAGAGAAAGTAATGTTTCTCTTACTTTTTTTATATGCTATGAAAATTATTTAGTTTTCTTTCATTAATTTTTACAAATTTTTCATTTTTTTAATTTTTATGTATCATTTTTAACTTCTTTTAGATATAATATAGTGCATGGAGGAAATATGTATGAAAAGATGTTTTAATTTCTCAGCAGGTCCAGCAGTATTACCCGAAGATATTTTATTAGAAGCACAAGAAGAAATGCTTAACTATCGTGGCTCGGGCATGTCGGTAATGGAGATGTCACACCGCTCCAACGCTTACTTAGACATTTATAAAGAGACCGTCAACGATTGTATCGACTTATTGAACATTCCGGAAAATTATTCCGTTTTATTTATTCAAGGTGGTGCTTCTATGCAATTTGCAATGGTACCGATGAATTTAATGAAAAATGGAAAAGCCGATTATATTGTAACAGGAATGTTTTCTAAAAAAGCGTATGAAGAAGGAAAGATTTTTGGAGATGCTATTGCGGTAGCTTCAGGAAAAAATGACAACTTCCAAACCATTCCAGATTGCAGTAACTTAGATATTCGTGAAGATAGTGATTATGTTCATATTTGTGAAAATAACACAATCTATGGAACTAAGTTTAAAGAATTACCAAACACGAAAGGAAAACCTCTTGTATCAGATATGTCAAGTTGCTTCTTATCAGAACCAATCGATGTATCAAAATACGGTTTAATCTATGCGGGAGTACAAAAAAATGTAGGTCCTGCAGGAATGGCTATTGTTATTATTAGAAATGATTTAATCAGTGAAGAAACACTTGCCAAAACACCAACAATGTTAAAATACAAAACATATGCCGATAACGAATCAATGTACAATACACCAAATACATACGCTATTTACATGTGTGGAAAAATGTTTAAATGGCTTAAAAAACAAGGTGGATTAGAAGCAATGAAACAACGTAACGAAGAAAAAGCACAGCTTCTTTACGATTTCATTGATAACAGCAAATTATTTAAAAACAGTGTCAACAAAAAAGATCGTTCTGTCATGAACGTAACATTTGTTACTGGCAATGAAGAATTAGATAATTTATTTGTAAAAGAAGCGAAAAAAGCAGGCTTTGAAAACTTAAAAGGCCATCGTGCTGTAGGCGGAATGCGTGCTAGTATTTACAATGCAATGCCAAGAGAAGGCATAGTACAACTTGTAGAATTTATGAAAGAATTCGAAAAAAATCACGGAGAATAAAAAATGAAAAAAATTGCTTGTTTAGATGCCATCGCTAAATGTGGTTTAAATCGCTTTAGTGATGACTACCAAATTACCCCAACCATTGAAGAAGCTAACGGTATTTTAGTAAGAAGTTCATCAATGCATGACATGACCTTTAGTAAAAATCTACATTGTATCGCTCGTGCTGGTGCCGGTGTAAACAATATTCCTCTTGATGTAGCTGCATCTTCAGGAATTGTTGTTTTCAACACTCCTGGGGCAAATGCAAATGCAGTAAAAGAACTTGTTATCGCTTCACTACTTCTTGTAAGCAGAGATATTATTGGTGGTAATCAATGGGTTAATGACCATCAAGATGACCCAGAAATTGCTAAAACCGTTGAAAAAGCGAAAAAAGCTTTTGCAGGACACGAAATTGCTGGAAAAAGCATCGGTGTTATTGGACTAGGAGCAATTGGTACAAAAGTTGCGAATGCATGTTCGACACTAGGTTTAAAAGTATATGGTTATGATCCATTTATTTCTGTTAATTCAGCCTGGTCATTATCAAGAAAAGTAATTCACATTACCGATATTAATGAAATATTATCAAACTGTGATTTTATTACTCTACATATGCCACTTACTCCTGAAACTAAAGGAATGATTAATGCATCTACCATTAGTAAAATGAAACAAGGAACCATTTTATTAAACTTCTCAAGAGATATCTTAGTCAATGAAAATGATTTAAGTGTTGCTCTTGAAGAAGGTAAAGTCGCACGATACGTTACTGACTTTCCAAATCCAACATCCGTTAAAATGAAAAATACCATCTGTATTCCTCATTTAGGTGCTAGTACTGCCGAATCAGAAGATAATTGTGCCGAAATGGCAGTTGATCAAATTATGGATTACTTAGAAAATGGAAATATTCGCAACTCTGTCAATTACCCTAATTGTTCTATGGGAGTATGTAGTAGTGCATCTCGTATTGCTATTTTGCACCAAAATATACCAAATATGATTGGTCAAATCACGCAAACATTAGCTGCTTCATCTATTAATATCGCAAATTTAATTAACAATTCACGAAATCAAGTAGCGTATACATTAATGGACTTAGAAAATCATACAAATGATGAAATCATTTCTAAAGTAGAAGCAATTCAAGGTGTATTCCGCGTTATCGTTGTAAAATAAAATGTCGACTAGTCGACATTTTTATTAGCTTTTACGGTCAAATTTACGTTGGCAATTTGGACATTTGATTTCTACTTTACCTCTTCCTCTTGGTATTCTTACCATTGTTTTACACGTTGGGCAAAGAAAATATTTATAACCTTTATCATCAAAATTACGTTTAACCACTTTAAAATAACGACGAATTGGCATAGTTGCATTTAAATACTTTTGATTTTCCGCATTTCTTTTCGCCCATTTTTTAGAAAACGAACGCACAATTGTTAAAATCATTAAAACTAATACAACAGTTTGTAAAATATTATTTTTAACAATAAAATTAATAATCCATAATACAATCGCCACTATACTAATCGCTTGATTCAATGAGTCATTACCATAGCGACCACGCATTACATTATTTAACCATGCTTGAAATTTATTCATAAAAATCTCCTTTTCATAGACTTATTATAATCCTTTTAAATGACAACTACATAGACAATACAATATTTTTGTCAAAATAAAAATGTGAGTTATCACATTTTTACATACTTTCTACAGCTTCAATTCCAATTAAATCAAATGCATTTCTTAATGTAATTTTCGTTGCTACAACAAGTCCTAAACGTTCATTAGTAAGTTCAACGTTGGTTTCATCAATAATTTTACAAGCACCATAAAAACTATGGAAAGCACCTGCACATTTTTGAATGTAGTTACATATTTTATGAGGTGAACGTGTTTTGGCCGCATCCGCAACAACGCCAACAAATTCATTTAAAAGTTGACATAATTCAATTTCTTTATCGTGAACGAGTAACCCATAACTTTCTTGAGGTTTGAAAGTTGGTGCATTTCGTAAGATTGAACAAAGACGTGCATGAGCGTATTGAGCATAAAATACTGGATTTTCATTACTACGTTTTCTCGCTAATCCTAAATCAAAATCTAAATGAGTATCCACCGCACGACTTACAAAGAAATATCTTGCCGCATCAACACCAATATCGTCACATAACTCACGAATGGTAATCGCATTGCCCGTACGCTTACTCATTTTAACTTCATTGCCATCTTCAACTAGTCGAACCATTTGAATGATATCCACTTCTAGGCAATCTGAAGGATAACCCAATGCTTCCATCGCCGCTTTCATACGTGGAATGTATCCATGGTGATCAGCACCCCATAAATTAACTAATTTTTCATAACCGCGTTCTACTTTACTAATATGATTTGCAATATCTGGAACAAGATATGTATAAGACCCATCCGATTTAATTAGAACACGATCTTTATCATCGTTCCATAAAGTAGACTTAAACCATAAGGCATCTTCTTTTTCATAAGTTACACCTTTTTGCTTCATTGTCTCAATACATTGTTCTACTTTTCCATCTTTATATAATTGTTCTTCCGAAATCCATGAATCAAAACTACAACGATAAAAATTTAAATCTTTTTTAATTTTTTCTAATTCTTTTATTTTACCAGCTTCTCTAAAAAATGCTAAACGACCTTCTTCTTGATGTAACCAGCAGTCACCTAATTCTTTTGCTAGTTCAATACCAATTTCTTTAACATCGTCTCCATAATATCCATCTTCAGGCATCGCTACGTCAACATTAAAATAACTAGCATAACGGCTATATACTGATTTAGCCAAATTATTCATTTGTGCTCCAGCATCATTTATATAATATTCACGTAAGCAATCATATCCACTCTTATTTAAGCACCTTGTAATACAATCCCCCCATGCTGCACCACGTGCATGACCTAAATGAAGATTACCGGTTGGATTGGCACTAACGTACTCCACTAATATTTTTTCTGATTGACCTACATTGTTTGCACCATAATTATCACCTTCACGAAGAATGGTATTAATCACATCCATAATAACAACTTTTTTTAACGTAAAATTAATAAAACCTGGATTTGCAACTTCTACTTTTTCAATCATTTCCGTATGTTTTGATAAATAAACCACTAATTCACTCGCAATCATCAGTGGCGCTTTTTTCAACTGTTTCGCTAATCGCATAGCCACATTTGTAGAATAATCACCATGACTCTTCTCTTTCGGCATTTCCACGATTACCATTACATCATCAAGTTGAAAACAAGAAGTTACTGCTTCTTTAATTAAATTAATCAAGTTTTGTTCTAATTTATTCATTTTATACCTCTCCAAAAAAAATCGTCTTAACGTATCAAGACAATTTCCTTAATTACTGAATAAAGAATACATGAATTATGAAATGTTGTCAATAATTAATCGGCCAGAATAAAACTATCCGCTAATGTATCATGTAAGCGTTCATACACCTTCATAATATCCTCTTTTGTCGTGTTTTTACGACGTTCTCCTTCAAGAACATCCAAGATTGTACCACCCTTCATAATCAATGTCTTATTGCCATATTGAAGCGCTTGGTCAATATTATGCGTAATCATCAACGTTGTAATATTGTGCTTTTTAACGATTTTATCGGTTAACTCCATCATATGTTTCGCAATCTTTGGATCTAAGGCCGCTGTATGTTCATCCAACAATAAACATTTTGGTGGAACAAGCGTTGCCATCAATAAAGTAAGCGCTTGGCGCTGTCCACCACTTAAAACGCCAACTTCAGCCTCCATACGATTTTCTAATCCTAATTCAAGAGAAGCACACGCATCTTTAAACAATTGTTTTTCTTCGTTGCTTATTTTAAATTTAAAACGACGTTTTACTCCACGACCATAAGCCAACAAACAGTTTTCTTCAATAGTCATATGAGGAGCTGTTCCTTTTAATGGATTTTGTGATAAACAACCAATTTTGTTCGCTCTTTTAAAATCAGGATAATCCGTTATATCTTCACCATCATTAAAAACTTGGCCACTTTTAAGGGCTACTGTACCATTAATAACATTTAATAATGTTGATTTTCCTGCACCATTCGATCCGATAATGGTAATAAAATCTCCTTCATCACACACTAAACTAATGTTATCCAATGCTTTTGTTTCATCAATCGTATTTTCATTAAATACAACTGTACAATTTCTAAGCTCTAGCACGTTTTTTCCCTCTTTTCTTAATTTCAGGCAAAGCAAGGGCTGTTATAACAATAATCGCTGAAAATAATTTTAAATCGCTTGCAGGCAACCCTACATAGAAGGCAAAAGTAATCATTAATCGATACACAATTGAACCTAACAATACCGCTACAAACAATTGATTTAAACCTTTCTTAAAGAAGATTGTTTCTCCAATAATAATACTAGCACAACATAATACTAAGATACCTGCTCCTGCACCATGCGAAGCCGCTTGATTGTATTGAGCATAAATAGCACCAGATAATGCTACTACACTATTGGTTATAACAAATCCTAATATTTTCATTTGATCGGTATTAATAGAAGAACTGCGTACCATCTCTTCATTATCGCCTGTTGCACGTAATGCTAAACCAACCGTAGTTTTAAAGAAAATTCGATAAAATACAATAACAATCAAACAAATAATTAATAAAACAATGAGTTTTGATACATCAACTCCACCTACCATTAAACTACCAATATCTGAAAATATTGTTTTATCGTTGTAGAAAAATAAACTTGGTTGGTTATTCATAATTTTTAAGTTGATAGAATACGATGCAGTCATCGTCAATATTCCCGCCAATATTGCTTGAATATTAAACTTTGTATGAAGAACTCCGGTCATAAGGCCAGCAAGCCCACCGCCGATTAGCGCCAATAAAACGCCTAACAGTGGCTGTCCAAACATGACAGCCACTGCACTACACGCCATTCCTGTTACAAAGCTTCCATCTACCGTTAGATCAGGTAAATTTAAAATGCGTAACGAAATGGTTAGTCCTAGGGATGCTAAGCCAAATATACATCCTAATTCACAAGCTCCAACTAGTACACTTAAACTCATCTATTTCACCAAAATACACTTAGGATTTTTTAAAACTTCTTCTGGAATTGCTAAACCAATTGCTGCAGCTGTAGTTTCATTAATGGTAATAAATAAATTATCCTTAAATACAACAACTGGTAGTTCACTAACTTTTTTACCTTTTAATATTTCAACAACCATTTGTGCTGTCTTCTTACCTAATTCAGAATAATCGATACCTACTGTCGCTAAACCACCATCTTTAACCATAGAATCAGCACCAGTAAATACTGGAATTTTTGCCTCATTGGCAACTTTTGCTAAAATTGGCATACCTTCCGCAACAGTATTATCATTAGAAACAAAAATCATATCGACTTTTGTACACAATACACTTGCCGCAGTTTGTAGTTCTGTTGATGAAGCGATGGATACTGCTTCCACTTCAAGTTGTTTATCTTTAGCAACAACAAGTAATTTTTCATAGTTAGATACTGAATTTGCTTCTGACGGATTATAAATAAATCCAACTTTTTTAGCACTTGGAACTAGAGTCATTGCTAGTTCAATAATTTGTTCAACAGAAACCGCATCACTAGTTCCTGTAATATTTTTATCTGTAACCGATAAATCAGTAACAATCTTCGCCGCAACAGGATCAGTTACAGCAGAAAATACAACTGGTGTATTTTTAGCTAATGCCATTGCCCCTTGAGCAACTGGAGTTGTAATAGCCACAACGACATCTTTTTTATCCGCTTCAAAGTTTTGAACGATTGATGGTAAATTTGATAATTCACCTTGGCAATTTTTAAAATCAACTACTACATTTTTTCCATCTTCATATCCTAAAGCAACTAACTCTTTTGAAAAACTATCGTAAATCTCATTTAATGACGTGTGCTCAACTAATTGGATAACACCAATCTTTGCCACACTACTCTCCTTACTTCCACAACCACTTAGCATTAAAACTGCGCATAACCCGATTAATAGTCTTTTCATAACTCTCCTCTTTCTATGGTTTTTGATTAAGGAATAAAAAAACACTCATCCCCCAAAAGGACAAGTGTATATTCACCTGCGGTACCACCTTTATTGGTAATTTTCATTACCCACTCAATCAAAAATGCCATCACATTTTCTGATGTTAACGCCACCATACGTCATAGGCTACTCAATTACTTTTTCACCCTGCCCTCATGAGTCCACTTGTCAAACCGTCATCTCTATTGGGCTTCCACCTACCCCAACTCTCTTTAAGCGACTAATTTGTTTTATCTCTCAATCTTTAGTTTATTAAAGTTTAGTATTGATTCAACCAATTGTCAATATTATTTTAAAAAAAATGAAAAAATAGAAAAAATGTGCTATACTATAAGCGAAAGTTGAGGTAAATATATGATAATTTGTTTAGATTGTAATAGTAACAACACCTATTTTGATGGCGTTAATCAAGTTTGTTATGACTGTTGGAAAACATGGAATCCCGCAGACAATACAATTAAATATGTTGTACAAGATATGCATGGGCAAGACTTAAATGATGGTGATGATATTATTGTCATGAAAGATTTAAAAGTAAAAGGATCAAGAACTGGTATAAAACAAGGAACAAAAGTTAAAAACATTAAATTAATCGATGATGGAATTCACAACATTGATTGTCGTATTGAAGGAATGGGAAAAGTAAGTATTAAATCTGAATTTGTCAAAAAAGCATAAAGCACTCAACTCTGAGTGCTTTTTTTAGATAAATATGTTGATTCAAATTGTTCAATTGTCATCGGTTTAGCATAAACAAAACCTTGAACATATTCACATCCGATATCTTCTAAGAAAGAAACTGTTTCCGTGTGTTCTACACCTTCCGCAACAGTAACCATCTTTAATTCATGTGCCATATTGACAATGTTGCGGACAATCGTTTTTTCACGATCACTTGTGCCCGTACGATTAAAGAAAAGACGATCTAATTTAAGTGTATCCAAATCGATGGAACGCAATAGATTAAGTGAAGAATAACCAGAACCAAAATCATCAATAGCACAACAAAACCCTTTATTTCTAAAATAATCAACGACTTCACGTAAACGGTCAGGACTATTAATTGCTAAACTTTCCGTAAATTCTAATTCAATCAATTTTAAAGGTATATCGTATTTTTCAATAATATCCGTAAATTTAAATAAAAACACATCATCATTTAAAAGTGCTTTAGAAACATTTACAGCAATTTGTGGTACTTCCTCATATATTTTAACCCATTTACTCAATAAGATACACGATTTCTCTAACATGTACGTATCCAATTGACGAATAAAACCATTCTTTTCAAACAATGGAATAAATTCATTGGGCATAATTAAGCCTTTTTCTGGATGTGCCCAACGAACTAACGCTTCACATGACACAACTTTTTTATCAGATAATCGCACTTTAGGCTGTAAATAAACAAGAAATTCACTATTTTCTAATGCTATATTCATTCTTTTTTCTAATTCATATTCAACAACTTGTGATGACAACATGGCATCCGAATAAATCTGCATCGATTGATTATTACTCTTTTTTGACTCTTTGTGAGCTATTTTCGCTCTATCCATCATACTTTGAACAGATATGTTTTCCACATACCACGTTTTTGGTATAATATAAAATCCACTAAATAAGACAAGAAGCACATTTTCTGGCACTACGCTCGTCGTTGATGATAATGCTTGTTGAATTCGAACATGATAATTACTTAAATCTTCTTGTAATTCATATTGAATTAGAACAATGTAATTATCATTACTAATTCTACCAGCCACAACAGTATCATAATCAGAATCCAAAATAACACCGATATAGCGTAATAAAGCATCTCCTACATGATATCCATACGAATCATTAATCATTTTAAATTGTTTTATATCACAAAAAACAAGCGCAAATTTTTGTTTTGGTCGCAGTGTTAATGCGTATTGTGCTGCTTCTTTAAAACCAACAAAATTATATAAACCTGTTAAAGTATCTAACGACAATCGTTTCTTTGTTTCCTTCGTTTCTACCTTATTATTAATGAAAAAATAACCAGCAAACGAGATAATAAGTACGACTAACATAAAAAATAAAATACTCATTCCACTATTTTTCAAAGCTTCTTCTTGAATAAGGATGGATTGTGGCAAAATACTAACCGTATACCATCCCTCATGCCCTTCTAATGGAATAATACCATAAAACGCTTTACCATCACCATAAGGTAAGATAAGTGATTCTTTCGCATGATTGTCCAGTACAGTCTCAATCACTGCCATACTATCATCACTAACACCATCTTTATGAAGAGAATCAAATAAATTATTAAATCGACGTTCTTTTTCCAATTTCTTAGAAGCATATACAATGATGCCACTTCGATCAATGATGCAAGAATAATGATTACTATCTAAAAATTCATTCCCATACAACTCAAAATACGCTTTTATAGGATAACTAATACACATCACACCAACATGTTCATTGCCTTTTAGTAAAGGTTCTTCAAAGGTTATTTGCTTAGTTCCACCATATCCATAATAAGGAGATGACACATGAGATTGCCTATCCAATTGAGGACGATAATAGCGTAATAAACTTTCTTCTCCTTGATATAAAAAGGGAACACCATCATTATCCAATAAATTAACAAATACCGGATTATTTTCATTCATAAAGTTTGTTAACTGGCGCTGATAGCTATCAACATCACGTTGATAACTTTCCAACAACAACGTATGTTTTCTTTTCGTCTCAATTAATTTTAAATCAATTAACATCGCATTTCGTTCAATCATTACCAAAGATCTAGCTTTCGCAACATCAATATCAATTGTTTGTATTTTTTTCGATGAATGGTAAAACACAGAAGCTACTGCCGCAATACAAACAATAATGATACTAAATAAAACCCGTAAAAATACTTTACTTTTTAAAATAGACAATTCTTTTTTGTTATTATCTTCAGTCATACTTCTCTCCACTACTTAACCTTTATACAAAGAACGATCAAGTTCACGAACTAAATCCGTTACGTTAGAATATCCTGAGCGTGTCCAATACGTTAACCCCGAATTAAGTTCAATTTTTAAATCACTTCCTCTTAATCCAATCGATTCACTAGTAATACTATTAATTTTAGAAATAAGTAGTTCTCTAAATTTATTTAATTTCTTTTCATCAACATTATAAACAACCGCTAAGAATTTTTTATCGCCAACTCGCGCTACAAATCCCTCACCTTCAGTAACCGTTTGTGAAAACCGTTTACCAACTTCAATCAACAATCGATCACCAATACTAACACCGTGTTCAAAATTAAATTTTTCAAAATTTTCAATTTCAATTAAAATTAAACCAAGCGTATTCACATAATTATTCATCGCTTCTGCCATTAACTCATTCGCCATTGGTTTACTTGGTAACTTCGTTAATTCATCCAAACGCGCTAAATTACTTATTTGTTCATCCCTTAAATAAATCTGTTCTAATAACTCGTAATAGAAACTTAAGCTTTCAGATACATCATCACTTTCATTACCAAGATGAATTCGATGCCCATGTAAAAAATCAGAACGTAATTTTCTAACTTTCTTAATAATCATATTAAAATAAAATATTACAGAAGACACTAGCAAGACAAATAAGGAAATTGATGAAAAACGAATAATGTTAGAATATGTATCAATCCTTTTCTTCATCAACGTCATCGTATCATTGAATATGTTTTGTTCAATTAAACGACACTGTTTAACTGCATCAATAATTCTTCCTTTGCTTTCTTTATATTTTTCACCGAACAACCACTTTATTGCCAATACTTTCTTTAAATCATTCGGTAATTGTTTATCAATTTCAGGAACAATGTATTCAGCTACTTCTTTTGGCATTTCTGAAACTGGCATTCCATTTGCATCACAAATCATGCGCATGCCCCAAAGTTCTAACCCAACCAATGCATCTGATTCAGCTTTCGCAATCGTTAATTGTTCTACTAGTTCCGATAAGTGTTTCCCTTGCGTCAATGTATCAAGTGAAGCATCTCTACTTTTAACGACATTTACTTCATACCAATAACTATCCATGTATTCTCGCTGCCCAGTCGCAACAAAACGCCACACTTGAGCCGTTAAGAAATCAGAACCTTGCATTAAATTTGCGGCTGATTGAATAACAACGTCATAATCGCGTTGAACATCGATAAGTTGTTCTTCAATTTTATTAATCGTTGATATACTATATACTATCATCGCAAGTAATCCACTTGAAACAATACTTAATACGGTAAAAATTATTTTAATATGATGAATTTTTACTTTATTGAATTTTTTTGTATTGTTATTGTCCATAATTAAAGCCCCCTATATTACATTTATTTATATCACACTTCAAATAATTTGTTTATTATTATAAAAACAAATAAAAAAAGCGTTAAAATACAACGCTTTAAATCCAAATACCATTTTTCTTCATAAATTGTTTTTTTGCAACCAACATTGTCATCATATAACCACTTACAACAGCAATTAAGTAAAAGAAATATTCCAATGGTAGTGGTTGAAGATGAAGTGACGTCGCTAAAGGTGTATATGGTAAGCTAGTAACAAAAATAATACTTAAAATACTGGCAAAAAATAACACTTTTGCTGGTCTTGATTGAACAAAAGGAATGTGTTGGGTACGAATAAAGTGAATGACCAACGATTGAGTCCACATGGAAGCAATAAACCATCCTGTTTGAAATAGTGAACTAAATTGTAGTTGTGCTGCAGGTGATAATGTCGAATAACTTCCACCACACAATTTAGGAATTAAAATAAAGTACAAAATCGCAAACATTAAACAATCAAAAATACTTGATATCGGTCCAATAGAAACCATGAACTTCTTTATGCTATCACTATCCCATTTAGTTGGATGGTCAATTAATTCCTCATCAACTAAATCCCAAGGAATAGCCGTACAACTTAAATCATACGTAACATTTAACACGATAAGCTGTACTGGAATCATTGGTAAAAATGGTAAAAATAAACTAGCTACAACAACACTAAACATGTTACCAAAATTACTACTAATGGTCATTTTTAAGTATTTAATCATGTTAACACATGTTATTCTACCTTCAATAATTCCATCTTTTAATACCATTAAATCTTTTTCTAATAAAATCATATCCGCTGCTTCTTTAGAAATATCAACTGCCGTATCAACACTAATACCAATATCTGATTCTTTTAGTGCTAAGGCATCATTAATACCATCACCCATATAACCAACAGTGTGATTACTATCTTTTAAAATACGAATAATACGTGCTTTTTGAGCCGGCGATAATTTCGCGAAAATTGGTGTTTTAAAGGCAACTTGATACAATTCTTCATCGGTCATCTTTTCAACATCAACACCTAAACAAATTGGTTCCGTGGCAATACCAACTTTAGCGCATATAGCACGTGTTACAGCGTCATTATCACCAGTTAATACCTTAACATCAATTCCTTGTTTATGAAGGGCACGGATAGCTTCTTCAGCGCTTTCCTTCGGTGGGTCTAAGAAAGTAAGATAGCCTAATAATACTAAGTCTTTTTCATCATCTAATGAAAAAATACGTTGATTTTTCTTGCATTTTTTATATGCTACCGCAATAACACGAAAACCTTCTAAATTCCAAGCTTCCACTTGCTTACTCACTAATGCGATATCATCACTAGTCAACTCAGAGACAACATTATCTTTTTCTTTACTAATGCAAAGCGATAACATTTCCTCGACTGCACCTTTACAAATCAAATAATTGTTATCCTTGTTTTCAACAACAACACTCATTCTTTTTCTACCAAAATCAAAAGGAATTTCATCTACCTTATTGTATGAAATAATATTATTTTTCATCGGTTCATCGTTAAATACAATCGATTCACAACGTTTAATAATCGATTTGTCCATTAAATTTTTAAGACCTGTTTGATGAAATGAATTTAAATAACCAAACGATAACACCTTATCATCTTCTACATCGTCTAAATTCAAATGATGCTCCAAAATTACTTCATCACGTGTTAGTGTTCCTGTTTTATCAGTACATAAAATATCCATCGCTCCAAAATTTTGAATTGCCTGAAGTTGTTTAATAACCGTCTTTTTATTAGACATCGCAATAGCACCTTTAGCTAAACAACTCGTTACAATCATTGGTAACATTTCTGGTGTTAATCCAACCGCAATACTCACCGAAAACAAAAATGCATCCAACCAATTCTTTTTACTAAAGCCATTAATAAAAAATACAACTGGAACCATCACTAACATAAAACGAATTAATAGCGTTGAAATCGAATTAACACTACGATCAAAGCTTGTAGCACTTGGTTTCTCAGTTAATTTTGATGCAACTTCTCCTAATGTTGTATGGTTACCAACTTTTAATACGATTGCTAAGGCAGCACCACTAACAACATCACTACCCATAAATACAAGATTTTCATAATCCATAATACTATCTTTTTTTCTGGAACTAATTTTTTCCATTTTTTCAATAGAATCACTTTCTCCAGTCAATGATGATTGAGACACAAACAAATCCTTTGCACTAATCACTCGACAATCGGCAGGAAGCATATCCCCTGCTGAAAGAACAATAATGTCACCAACAACTACTTCATCAAAAGACACTTCAATCTCATTACCATCACGTAAAACACCGATGGTAAGTGCCACTTGATCAAGAAGTTGAGTCATAGCTAAAGAACTTTTTCTTTCTTGTACAAATCGTATGGAACTACTTATAAACACTAAAATTAAAATAACAAAAACAGTAATAGGATTTTTATCTTCTCCACTTACTAATATAACATCTGTTATATATGATACAATTGCTAATAAAATTAAAATAATTGAAAATGGGTCCAAAAATGTTTTTAAAAACTGAACAAAGACAGAATCTTCTTTCATTTCCGTAATTTCATTTGAGCCAAACTGTTCTAAGTTTATTTCTACTTGTTCGCTACTTAAACCTGTAGATTTTGAGTGGGTAAACTCATACACTAAATTCATATCCATCTGAGCAAATTCAGCCATAGAAATTAAATCAGAATGTTCATAAACGTGGTGAAAATTATTTCTCTTTTTCATCGTCTCTACCTCCTTCATTATAGTAAAGACACACAAAAAAGTATCTTTACTTTATTTATTGTATTTCTGTTGCGGTATACTATCCAAAACAATCCCTCCCATCAAAAAAAACTTGCTAAAATGGCAAGTTCAACTAGTCCAACTACACGACGTTTGAGCTTTAGCTCTATAAGGCGGTGAAATTGCTTTATTCTACACCTTCGTACAATGTAGACTATTCATACCAGCGCATAGTGTCTCCACTATTTTGCGGCAGCAACCCATATCCTTATAGTAGCCTCACCTACCATCTTCTTTACCATCATAACTTTTCAAAGTGGCTTTGTCAACCAACTTTACATATCATTTTCAATGTTTTTGCGGTATTATTAATACGTGAGGAAATAACATGTTAGATTATAAAGTAAATACTTTTCTGATGGTAGCCCAAGAATTAAACTACACAAAAGCATCAATGAAGCTATCAATTACGCAGCCTGCCGTATCAAAACATATTCAAATGTTAGAGGAAAACTATGGTGTAAAATTATTCATCATTGAAGGCAAAAAAAATTCACTGACGAAAGAAGGCTTGTTATTGCAAGAAGCTTTTCAAACTTTAATTGAAAATGAAGCTTATCTTAAAAATAAATTAAAAGACCTTAATAGTAATGAACATAACATTCGTTTTGGTATCACTTCTGAATTATCCGAAAACGCTATTTCTTTCTTACATTTATTGCATGATAAAAAGAAGATGCAACTACAAATCAATGTTACATCAAGCTCATCAATAATTCATAGTTTACAAAATGGTGATATCGATTTCGCTATTATCGATGATGATTTTAACAAGAACGATGTTGATTATCAATTATTCGCATCAACTGAACTTGTCCCAATTGTAGCCACGACATCATCAATACCCGAAAAGTTAACGCTTAAACAATGTTTACAATATCCTTTGTTTTTAAACAATAAAGAAAGTTTTATTAAAAAATTGCAACATTTTGAACAATTACGCTCAATCCATTTAAATGTGCCACTAGATATAGCTGATCTTACAACGTTACTATATGGAATTCAACATCATGACGCAATTACCTTTGTAACAAAATCGTCACTTACACATTTAAAAAATCACTACCCTATTCGTGAAATTTCCATCAGTGATCACCATATCTTAGTTGATACCTATGTTGTATGGCTTAAAAATCACGTCTTTCAACAGGAGTTAATTAATGAAATCACTTTATGCTTATCACTCGCTACGAAAGGAGAAATATGAGAAAACTACTATTAATACTGTTAACTCTGTTATTATTTAGCTGCACAACACAAAAGCAAACTAAACTAACTACCACCGATATGGAATTAGACTCATCAATGCTTATACAACAAGCGAATAATATGGATGTATCTCTAACTGCTAAAAAAGTTGAAGATATTCCTATTCTTGAAGCTAAAAAAATTGACAATAAAAAGAAACCTCTAGTAATAGCCCTTCATGGAGCAACTGGTTCAAAAGAAAGTATGCATTATTTTTTAACAAAGCTTTCAAGCTTAGGCTACTTCGTTATTGCTCCTGACTTAAAAGGACATGGTCTGCGCGAAGGAAAAGAACTCTTTTGCGATATTGTAACAGATGTAACTACAATTGATACGCTGATTGAATACGCATCCTTTAATGAATTAATCGATGTCAAGAATGTCGCTTTAATCGGATACTCTATGGGCGGAATGTTATCCTTTAAATATGTGACTAATGGTAAGTATCCAATTAAAATTATCACGACGATTAATGCACCTTGCGATTGGACGATTTTAGAATCGAGCTATTTATTAAATACAAGTTATGAGAATTCAAAATCAATTACTGAAGACCATTTCTTTGAAAAACAAATTATGAACATGATTGAAGAAAATCCCTTCAAATACAAAGAAAGACTCATTAGAACAAAAATTGTTATGGGGCAAGGTGAATTAGATGAAATATTCCCCTACCAACAAGCACAAAATGTATATGACCATTTAAGACGATTTAATGAAAAAAACATTGAGTTGTATTTATATCCAAATGATGGACACGCTACACCCAACGCTTTTGTTAATGAAATAGTCAATAGCATAAAAGCTACAATGCCAATTAAGCAGTAGCTTTTTTTTAAAATTATGATTCATTATACTGTTTGTGCTAGAGCTTTCCTTTTCAATAAGATTGATTTTAACCGCGTAAATAATTTTCTAAACGATGAAAAACTTACTGCATAAATAATAGTTATGGTAACGAATACAAAAACACCCAATATAATGCACGCCAACAAGAAATTAACGATTCCTGTAGTTGCTAAAAATTGAAGTTTAGTCCATAAACCAAAACTAAATACACCAACTATAAAGGCAATAAGCATACGAACCACAACCATTTTATAGTAACGTAGTGGGTTAAGATGAAAAACTTTACGATAAACTAATGGTGGATTATATAAAAAGTCAACAACCCAGTTTGTTATTAATGTCGCTAATAAAACACCTGCAATTCCCCAAAATCGAATAAAAACAACACTAGCAATAACCTTGACGATAGCTGCTATCCAAGCATTTGTTTTTGCATCTTTAAAGTAACCATTCGCATCCCTGGAAATAATAATTGGCTCTCGCATTGTTAAATAAAAGACATTAATTGCAAATAAGAAAGTAACCCAAAGTGAAACATTAAATTCTTCAGGCTTGTTCATAACGTAAATAACTACTTGATTCATCACTGAAAATATACAGATGGAAATGATACTTGCAATATATGTCGCAAAATTAAAAAATTCGGTAAATACAGAATAAGAATCTGCATTAGAATCATTAAACAAATTACCAAAACTATTAATTGGAGCAGTGATAGCACTATTAATAATTCTTGAAACACTTTCCATCAAATAACTATACGCACCATATACACTTGTCATTTGATATCCCATAAAAATAGAAATAACAATGTTGTCGGTATTATTTGTTGCTAAATTAGATAATCGTTGAATTATGGTATATTTTGCGCTCATACTAAACGATGTATCTGATTTATTAACCGGTTCTTCTTTCAACCATGGATACGATTTTAACGAGATATATCGTTCAACCGTACATGATATAACAACATTGGCACCCTCAATCAATACAACTACAAAGAAGCTCATCTTGTTTAAGATACATAATATCATTAGAATCATACGAAGAATAGCAATTGTCTGTATCCAAACATTGATTTTATATTCTTTTTGGTCAGCTATGATAACAAAGTTTGGCCCCATAAAAAAGTAAGCTAATCCTTGTGGTAGTAATAACATAAAAAAGACAAGCGATGTTTGAACGGCATTTAATGGACTTTCCGAGAAAAAAGGAAATAAAGCAGCGATAACCATTCCTAAGCCAATAACCGCAAAACCGGTAAATTTAAATACTTTTACTGCGCCCGCATAAATTTCTTTAACACGCTCAATATCCCCTTCACCCAACGGTTTATACAATAATTGTCTGAATGCTAGCGAATAAGCTAAAGCACAAATATTTAAAAAATTAATTACTTGCATCATTGTCAATTGTAAACCATTAACATCACTTCCATAGCAATCCACAAACAATCGCAATTTAACCATTCCAAAGATAGGTAAAAGAACACTTGTTAATAAGCTTACTAGAAAGTTATAAAAAGAGTATCGAGTTCTCATTGAGTTCCCCTTTCAGATTATCCATTTAAATAACCACGCTGTGTTCCTACAATAGTATTTTAAAAATAATTGTCTTTTCATTGGAAGATTTTTAATATATTTATTATTTCTCCAGTTAGGAAATACATTTTGCATTAAGGAAATTGCCATTTCTGTGGCTTCCTTACGATAATCAGAGCGAATAAAACGAAACATTCCATATAAACGACAATGTTCAATGTGTAAATATTCAATTTCTTCGTAAAAATCATCCATTATGTTTAATTCTAAAAATTTATCACGAACTAATTTTAAAACATTAAAAATTTCAAATATACGACGATTTTTCGTCTCTGACATAATAGAACCGCTACGTTGACGATAATGAACAACGTTAGAAACATGATTAATTTTTTTTGATTTTGCAAATAATACCGTTGATACCGGTAAATCTTCATACCATGTTTTAAGTGGATAGCGAACATTGCAGTCAAGAAAAAAGGAAGTACGAACTAATTTATTCCACGCAAACATCGGTGATAACAATCCTTTTTTCGATATTGTATCGGTTGGCCAATCACTTAATCCTGACATAATCCAATCAACTTTTTTATCGTCAGAAAAGTAATGTATATCACTTACAACCATGTCAACATCATCTTCCATCGCTAATACCATTGATTCATAATAATCTACATCCACAAAATCGTCACTATCAAGAAAAGCTAAGTACTCACCAGTTACATGCGGTAATCCGGCATTTCGAGCATCACTTAATCCACCATTTACTTTTTCAATATATTTCCAATTAATGTTATTGGCAACATATTTCTTCGCTATATCGCCACATGAATCAGTAGAACCATCATTTACAATGATAACTTCTAACTCTTTTAATGTTTGATTTTGTAAACATTCTAAACATTGAGGTAAATATGTCTCAACATTATATACTGGAACAATACAAGATACTTTCATATTATTCCTTTTCTACAAATTCACTGACCATGAGTGACATTATTTTATCATATGCTTTTTTACTTGATTTCTCATTTAACAACTGTTTATAACGCCATTTTGCGATAAACTTTGCTTTACTATACTTATCAATGAACGGAATAATCTCCTTATTAAACGGAATTAAACACTCCACAAATGTATATAGTTCTGTAAGCGATTGTTTATATTCTTCTTTGTTACCTTTTAAACGTCGAGATTGTTCTAATAAAAAGTTAAAACTTTCAAACATTCGATAATAAAACATGCTTGTTGGTTTCAAAGAAGATGCTTGATCAACGATTGTTTTAAACACTTTAATTTGACCTAAAAACGCCGCCGTACGAACATCTGTCATCGTATTTCCTATACGATCAACTAAATAATAAGCACATGTTTTATCAGTGTAAAGAACTTTATTCGCGTTTAATAAACTGATGTAAAACAATAAATTATCCGTATACCCAACTTTCGTTGGAAACTTTATATTTTTTGCTAAACTACGACGATATAATTTACTATGAGGCGAGGGATCAACAAAAAACAAATCATTAAATGCTGAATTATCTTTATTGTACACTGTATTCGTTTTTAATGTTGTGTACCCTTTATTGTATGATGCATCATAGTCACCAATTGGATCATCATTATAAATAAAGTTTTTAGCTCCAATTGTTATATCCGCATTAGATACTTCCGCAAGTGTTAAAAGATGTTCTAAAGCATCATCTGCTAAAAAATCATCAGGATCACAAATCAAGAAATATTCTGTCTCTAACTGCTCAATCGCTAGTTGTAACACAGAACCATATCCTCCATTCTCTTTTTGAATTCCCTTAAACAAGATAGGATATTGTTGACAATATTCATCAATAATTACCTGTTCGTGATAAGGCGAACCATCATTAATTGCTAATACAACAAAATCTTTCATCGTTTGTTTCAACAATGAATCAAAACACGTTCTTATGTATTTTTCTACATTATAAATTGGAACAATAACGGTTATTTTTTTCATCTTTTACTCCTCCACCATAAATAAAGTTTTAATATCCATTTCCTACTATAAATCCAATCATTCTTTTCTCGTAATATTTTATATTTACAGCGTCGGCGATTAGGAAAATTAGTATCAAGAAATTTAAAACAACTATCAATAAATTGCTTAATATTACTATCATATGTAGCCCAACTTGTTTTTTTCAGTGTTTCATGAATGTTAACACTTGCTAAAAAAGTTAATTCTTCTTTAAAATAGGACATTAAATTTTTTTCATTTAAAAAATCAATATTTAACTGAATCATCTTTAACACATCAATACTTTTTTCATTAAACGATTGCGTAATGTTTCCAGGGCGATCCTTTAAGTAATGATATAAAGGTTCATGAACAAAAGAAATTTTATTGCAACTTAGCATTAAACGATACGTCGTACCTAAATCTTCATAGTAACATGCAAACGGATATTCGATGTTATTATCAGTAAATAACTTCTTTTTATATAACTTATTCCAAGCACAATTTAATGTTTCTACTAACATAGAAGGTGTTTCTATACATGATGTAGGTTTCATAATCGTAGGACAACTAGTAATAACCTCAATCGTTTTATTCACTAAACTATGTTGATACACATCAAAAATAACCATATCACTATCGTTTTCAACCATCGAACGATACGCTTTTTCTAAGCATTGTAAATCGATACTGTCATCACCATCTAAAAAATAAACAACATCGCTGCTCGCCACCGCAAGTCCGGCGTTACGTGCGTCACTTAAACCACCATTTTCTTTATTTACTATAACAATGCGATGATCAATTGCTTCATATTGGCGACAAATAGCTAAACTATTATCTGGAGAACCATCATTTACTAATATAATTTCAAGATCATAAAAAGTTTGTTTAACAATGGAATCAATGCATTTTTCTAAATAATCTTCTACCTTATATACAGGAACGATAACACTAATTTTAGCCATTTTCTTTCCTCAACTTTACTATTTTTTGAATAATTTCCATATGAAATTCATCTTTAAGTACAGTTAAACATACAACATAAACAATAACTCCTACACTTATTTCAAGTAAGTTGTTAATAAATCTTGGATGTAATAAACTACAAACAAAGCGCACACATATAAGCATCAATGCACTAGATATAACCATTTTACGAACACTTTTACTCGAAACAGATAAATTAATTAGTTTACGAATACTTAGCCATTGAACAAAAGTAACCATAAATTCAGCGATAACCGAGTTAATAATCGCTGCATATGCTCCATACAAAGGCATTAGTAGCGAATTTAACACCAAATTAGTAAGAGCACCAACAATCACTGAAGTAGTATATTGTTTAGTCATGTTCGTTGGTAGTAAGTACTGCGTCCCATACACATTACTTAAACTAATAAACAGAATGGATGGTGTCGCTAACATAATCAATGTACTTACTATTTGATACTCTTCATTCATAAACCAACCGATAAAAGAAGGCACTAAAGCAACGATACCAAACATTAAAGGAATCGCTAAATAAAGCGCCATTTTTAAGGTAGTTTGTAAGTATTGTTCAATTTTTTCTTTACTATCTTCCCCACCTGCATGGATATTCGCAATTCTTGGTAACGTCACAGATCCAATGGAAGTTATAAAGAATAAAAACATCTTTATAAATCGTTGCGCATTTTGATAATACGATACATGCGCTCTATTTTCATAAATGTAGCCTAACATACTAACATCCAAAATAGTGTAAATACTTGTTGCAATTTGTGGAATAAACAACATAATATTAGGACGAATATGTTGAAGTACACCTTTAATCGTTATTTTTTCAAAGTGAATATACTGTCTTAGTTGAATCCACATCAACCCTTGACCTAAAACTCCAGAAATCGCATTAATTAAAATAAATAATCCTAAATCACTTGGCGATTTTATGTACGTAAAGATTAAAATAATACCAATTGTTTTTACAATCATGTTTCGAATAGAAGCACTTTTGAAATCTTCAACGCCATAAAAAAACCATGTAATATCAAGCGAAACTGAAATCAATGATATGCCTTGATACAAAGCATAAATATAAACCGATGGTTGTACTGTTTGTAAATACAACAAATAAACCAAACCAGATATACACATACTTGCAAATTGCATAATAAAAATTTCAAAGAATGTCCGCGACATTATTTCCTTATTATCACGTACTTCAGCAATCTTTTTATTACCATAAATCCCTACTCCTAAAATGCCGAAAAGTACAAACCATTGAACATTTCCTGCTGTCCAATCGTTTGTACCTAACGCCAAACCACCTAATACACGTGTTGTATAAGGAGTCATTATTAACGGTGTAATTACCATAAATACTTGATATAAAATATTATAAAAATAATTTCTTAGTATTTTCTTATCCATATTCTCTCCATCATTAATAATGCCAACTATTTAATTTGTTCAAAAACCTCTAGTGCACGAAGAACAATCGCATCCATGTTGTAATACTTATACTCAGCCAATCGGCCTAATAATACGATGTTATCAAATTTCTTTAATTGTTGGCAATATTCATCATACTTCGCCTGATTATCAACGGTAAAAATTGGATAATAAGGGATATTTCCTTCACTTGCTTCACGATCATAAGGAAGCGGATATTCAACAGCAATTGTCGTTTTTTCAGTTGGAACAGTTTCCATCATCCATTTATATTCCGTTATACGTGTAAACGCATGCTCACTTGCTGGTGTAGGATAATTAACTGTACCTACAGTTTGATAATTTCCTACATGTGATTGAACATCAAACGATAAACTTCTATAAGGTAATTCTCCCAAGTTATAATCGCACAACTCATCCACTGCGCCAGTATAGATAATTTTACCATGAAATTCGCTTCCATCAACATATGTTTTTCCATTATCAAAATCTAATTTAATTCTACTTTTCGCATCGGTATTTAAACAAACTTCAATCAATGGCGAAGAAAACATCTTTTCAAACAATGCATGATACCCTTTTTTCGGCATTTGTTGATACGTATCGGTAAAATAACGATCATCTTTTCCTACCAATACCGGAACTCGCCCTGTTACAGCTGGATCAATTTCCTCAGGTGCTAAACCCCATTGTTTCATCGTATAGTATTGAAATACATGTTCATATATAAAATCAGCTAACTTCTTAATTGCTTCATCATTATTTTCCTTTAGTTTTAAAATAGGAACTTTACTATCCATGCCATACGTTGACACTAAAACAGAAATTAAATGTTCTGCCTCTTCTGTACCAAAACAAGCTTTAATACTATCTAAATTAAATGGAATAGGTACTTCTTTACCATTCACCATGCCTAAAACACGATGTTCATAGGGGTACCAAGTTGTAAAATTAGATAAATAATCAACAACTTTTTTGCTATTTGTATGAAACAAGTGTGGTCCGTACTCATGACGATTCACATTATTCTCATCAATATAATCATACATGTTCCCTGCAATATGATTTCGTTTTTCTAACACTAATACTTTTTTCCCTAAAGAAGCAAAACGCTCCGCCATTACTGCTCCAGCAAAACCAGCTCCTACTACAATCACATCAACCATTTCTAACGCTCCTCATACATTTTCTTATAATAGTTTTTATAGTCACCATTAATGATGTTTTTCCACCATTGTTCATTATCAAGATACCATTGAATCGTTTGTTTAATTCCAGTATCAAAAGTATATGTTGCTTTCCACCCTAATTCAGTTTCCATCTTCGTTGGATCAATCGCATAACGCAAATCATGACCTTTACGATCAGTAACATATGTAATTAATGATTCTGGTTTATCCAATTGATGCAATATTGTCTTAACAACTTTTAAGTTTGTTCGTTCATTATGACCACCAATATTATACACTTCACCAACTCTACCATTACGGATAATCAAGTCAATCGCATGGCAATGATCATCAACATGAAGCCAATCACGCACATTTTCACCTTTTCCATATACCGGTAAGCTTTCATTTGCTAATGCCCGAGAAATCATTAACGGAATTAATTTTTCCGGAAAATGATACGGTCCATAATTATTAGAGCAACGACTGATTGTTACTGGTAAGCCATATGTACGATAATAGGCTAACACTAACAAATCAGCCGATGCCTTGCTACTTGAGTATGGACTTGATGTATGAATTGGTGTTTCTTCTGTAAAAAATAAATCAGGTCGATCAAGTGGTAAATCACCGTACACTTCATCAGTAGATACTTGATGGAATCGTTTTACGCCAAATTTCATACTTGCATCCAATAATACTTGTGTTCCTAAAATGTTAGTAATTAAGAAAATTTCTGGTTCTTCAATACTACGATCAACATGACTTTCAGCCGCAAAATTTACTACAACATCGAATTTTTCTTTTTCAAACAAGTCATAAACAAAAGGACGATCCGCTATATCACCCTTAACAAAGCGTAATGTTGGATTTTTTAATGCTTCCTCTAACGTTTCTAGGTTTCCAGCATACGTTAATGCATCCAAACATACAATCGTATCTTCAGGATGATCTTTTAACATTCGATAAATAAAATTACTACCAATAAAACCAGCACCACCAGTAACTAATATATGCATTTTCTTTCCTCCATAATACGATTCACTTCTTTTTTTATTCCTTCATCAATTGTTATTAAACACGAAAATTTAATAATCGAAGTGAGTTTAGAAACATCCAATACTACCTTTTGGATGATTTCTACATCACTTTCTACCATATCAATTATCACATCACAGTGACAATGACGTTCTACAAGATGAATTACTTCTTCTAAGCTAACTCCAAGTCCTGACCCTACATTTACAACTATATTTTGGGTATTCAATTGAATTAATCGTTTAATAATTTCAATAGTATCTGTAATATAAATATAATCTCGAACAGTATCACATCGTCCCCACATTTGAAAGTGCTCATTATTCAACGCTTTTTCAATAAGAATCGGGATAACACCTTGTTTTTTATCCGTCACTTGATATCCACCATAAGGATTACTAAGACGCATAATACAATAATTAAGTCCTGAAGACATTAACGTTTTTTCTAAAAGTTCTTTGCTTTTAGCATATAAAGTCTTTGGCTTAGTAACACTTTCTTCATTAAACGCACTCTCACTATCACCATACAACGTTCCTCCGCTTGAAACGAAGAAATACTGTTTGATGTTACTTTTCTTAAACTGCTTAAAAAGTTCAATATATTTCTGATTAATTGTATCAAGAGTATTCTCTTCATTATTCGATGTAGCATTATTACCAAGAAGAGTAATCGTGTCAATGACAACATAGTCTTCTATATCCATCATTTCCCATTGACGAACATCAAAACAATCTATTTCTGTAAAACATGTTGATTTTTTACTATATGGACTAGGTAATCCCCATACTTTTACCGGAAACGATGATTTTAAGCCCTCACTCCAATTAAATCCTAAATAGCCACACCCTAGAAATAGTATACCTTTCATACTACTTACTATATGATGTATGATAAGTACCCTTAGCTACCATTCTTAAATGTTCACCATAATTACTTTTTCCGTAATTATTAGCGGCAGCTAATAGTTCTTCTTCATTAATCCAGTGATTATAATATGCAATTTCCTCTGGAACTGATATTTTTATCCCTTGTACATCTTCAATTGTTTTAACATAATTTGATGCTTGAGCAAGTGATTCTATCGTTCCTGTATCAAGCCAGGCAAAACCACGGCCAAACATTATACAATCCAATTGTTCATTTTCTAAATATATTTTATTTAAATCGGTAATTTCATATTCTCCTCGAGAAGATGGTTTCAGATTTTTAGCATATTCGATGACCCTATTATCATAAAAATACAATCCTACAACCGCATAATTACTCTTCGGATTTGTTGGTTTCTCCTCCAACGTTAAAACTTTTCCAGTATCATCAAATTCCGCTACACCAAAACGTTCTGGATCATGAACATATTGACCAAAAATAGTTGCTCTTCCTTTATTAGCAACTGCTTTCTTTAACATTTGCGAGAAATTATTTCCATAAAAAATATTATCACCTAACACCATACAAACATCATCATTTCCAATAAATTCTTCACCAAGAACAAATGCTTGTGCTAAGCCATTAGGAATCTCTTGAACTTTATAGCTAAGTGTAATTCCAAATTGTGAACCATCACCTAATAAACGCTCAAAATTAGGTAAATCATGCGGCGTAGAAATAATTAATATTTCACGAATGCCCGCAAGCATCAATGTACTAAGCGGATAATAAATCATTGGCTTATCATAAATTGGCAGTAATTGTTTTGATGTAACCTTCGTAAGAGGATACAATCTCGTTCCACTACCACCGGCAAGTATAATTCCTTTCATATAAAACCTCCATATTCATAAGTATTGTATCATAGTTCAGTAGCAAAAAAAACCTAAGAATAGCATACAATTGTATAAACGAAAACTATAAAATTATTTGATAATCTTTTTAACTAGTACACCAACATATAATTTCTCTCGTCATTCATTTCAATGTTGGTATATAATGTATTAGTATCAATAATGTATATTATCAAACAAGCTATAAAGCCCTTTGTTTTATCTAAGGGAAAATCTAGTCATAATTAAACAACAGAAAAGAGGAATGTTATGATTTACAATTCAATTATAGATACTATTGCTAACACGCCAATTGTAGCGTGTCATCGCCTTAAAAAGAAACTTCAGTTACACGCTAACATATTTATAAAAGTTGAATCATTTAACCCCGGTGGAAGCATTAAAGATCGTGTAGCTCTTTCTATGTTACAAGATGCCATCAACAATAATACCATTAATGATTCAACGACAATTATCGAACCAACTAGCGGTAACACTGGTATTGGACTAGCCATGGCTTGTGCTGTTATGGATTTACCATGCATTATCGTTATGCCAGATACGATGTCGATTGAACGACAAAAATTGATGAAAGCTTACGGCGCTAAAGTCGTATTATCTGATGGAAAACAAGCAATGCAAGGAGCAATCGATACTGCTAAAGAATTACAAAAAGCAATATCAAACTCTTATATCCCATCACAATTTGACAACAACGCTAATACCCAAGCCCATGTTAAGACAACTTCTCAAGAAATTATTGCTGATTTTAGTACTCTTGATTTCTTTGTTGCTGGAATTGGAACTGGTGGAACAATTACTGGCTGCGCAAAAACATTAAAGCAACACTTTCCAACAATTAAGATTATTGGTGTTGAACCGCTTGAGTCACCTTTTTTAACAAAACAAGAAAAAGGAAGTCATGGTATCCAAGGAATCGGTGCTGGTTTTTGTCCAAGCATCTTAGACCAACATTATATCGATAACATCTTATGTATAAGCACGAACGAAGCGAAACAATATACGCGCTTACTAGCTAAAACTGAAGGTGTTTTATGTGGTATTTCTAGTGGAGCTGCATTGTGCGGAGCAATTAAAATAGCCGCATTAAAAGAAAACCAAAATAAAAATATCGTTGTGATACTACCTGATACAGGTGAACGATATTTATCGACAGACTTATTTGATTAATCAACCTTAGTAATAATTCTAGCAGGAATTCCTACCGCTGTTGCATAAGCTGGAACATCAACTAACACAACTGCATTTGACCCTACTTTGCTATACGAACCAAGCGTAATATTTCCTAACACTTTAGCGCCAGCACCAACAACAACATGATCATGTAACGTTGGATGGCGTTTTCCTTTTACGTTCTCTCTACCGCCAAGAGTCGTCCCATGAAAGAGTTGAACGTAATCACCAATGACAGCTGTTTCGCCAATAACAACCCCCATCCCATGATCAATAAACAAACCAATACCAATTGTCGCTCCCGGATGTATTTCAATTCCCGTAAAAAAACGAGCTAATTGCGATAATATACGTGCAATTGTAAATAACCGAAAGTTATAAAATAAGTGAGCAACTCGATACCAAGCAATCGCATGAACACTCGGATACAATAAAAGTATCTCAAAAGTACTTCTTGCGGCTGGATCACTACTTTTTATGTGTTCAATTTGTGCCTTTAGATCCTTAAACATACGTTTTCTCCTAATTTCTATTGCTAATTTACCATAGAATTAGGCATCCTTGCAACTAAAATAACTCTTTAAGACCAACTACTGACTCAATTGGTATCGTAAAAGATATGGCATGGTCATTAGAGTGAAAGCTACATTTTTCCATAATTTTATTCAAAAACTGTTCTTGATCTTCTTTTTTAATAACAAAATATACTATTTCTTTTTCGTCGCTTACACTAATTCCAAAAGCTTTCATATTCGTCTTGGTCTCTATTGCTTTTCCATGAACGATTGTACCTGAGCTGTATCCTACTTCTTTCGCTATGTTAATAACATTGCTCGTATGACCCTTGTCAACAATCGAAACAACCATCGTGTATTCATTTTTATTCATCTGTACTATTCCTTTCTCTTCTTTTTTAGTTGAAGAAACATATTTCAATACCGAAGCACCGGCAAAACTAGCAACATTAATACTAAAAGCAATACCAGTATTATCACTACTTAAGTTTAAATCACGATTTAAACGTCTAAGCGCAATGTTTTCATTCTCTTTTGATACAACACACGCCATCATTACTTTCGGCTTCGATTGTAGCCCTAAAACGTTCAATAAACGACTACTAGCAGTACCGCTACATAAATTCGCAAATACAACTGGAATTTCTTCTTCTTTAAAACAATTAATCGCCTTCTCCATACAATCACGATTACAAATAGTAATTAAATATAACATTTCATTATTCAGAGTGACCACAGTATATTATTTCCTCCTCTACTTTTTTACTTTCATGTATTTTCTTTTGCTTCATAGAAACAATAAAGCCGACAACTTGAATGGTTGCAAGAGGTGCTATCGCAACTAAGGCAACTAATCCAAATGCAAAGGTAGCGATGTCTTTATTAAACGAGCTACAAAAACCCATCGCTAATGGCATTAAGAATGCTGCACTCATCGGTCCTGAAGCAACACCTCCAGAATCAAAAGCAATCGCTGTAAACAGTGGTGGAACAAAAAAACTGAGTATCAATGAAACAATTAAAATCGGCAATATAATTACTAATAAAGGAATATCAAACATAATACGCAATAAAGCCAATCCAATGGATATGCTTATCCCTAGCGACAAACAAAGTGACAATACCGATTTTGGAATCGCATCAGCAGTTACTGTCGATACTTGTTTGTTTAGCACATATACACCCGGTTCGGCAAGAACAATAAAATAAGCAAGCAGCATCCCGATTGGAATCATTAACCATGCGTGATTGCTTAACCCAATCTGCATTCCAACTTGATGACCAACTGGCATATACCCTACATACACACCACATAGAAAAAGAACTAAACCAATCCAAGTATACAATAAACCAACCCACACTTGCATCATTCTCTCCTTATCAAAACGCTGTTTACTGCATTGAAACAAAGCAAAGAAAATACACAACGGCAACAAAGCACTCGCAATTTCTTTACCGTACTGCGGTATTGCCTGATAAAAGAAAGAAAATAATTGTTTTGTATTATCACCATGTTGAAGTGTAAACATGTCAATCGGTGCTTGTTTAGGTTTTGCAATTACACCAACAATCAATACCGATAACATTGGTCCTAACGCACTTAAACCAACAAAACCAAATACATCATCTTCAGCATCATCATCGCTACGATTTTTTGACAAACCAACGCCAATTGCCATTAAAAACGGAACGACCACTGGACCTGTAATAACTCCTCCAGAATCTAGAGCTGCCGATAAAAAGTGCGGTTCTACTAATAAAGCAAGCACCATAATCATTGTGTAACAAACCAAAAATATCGTACGTAGTTTAATCTTTAAATAAATTCTTACAACCGCAATCATCACAAAGATACCAACTGCACTTGAAATTAAAAACACTAACATTTTACTATCCAAACTAGGAAACTGTTTCGTCAATAAAATAATATTTGGTTCTGCTAGTGCACAAGAAAAACCAATGATAAGCGATACTAGAACAATAAACCATTTTTTATCGCTATGAGCAATCAAACTACCAATACCTTCACCGATTGGTGTCATCGCGCTATCCGTTCCTAAAGAAAAAAAGACTAGTCCGGCAACAACAAATAACGTTCCAATGTGCAATGTAAAATACACATGACTTGATAACGGTATAAACGCTATCGACAGTAATGTAATGATTATATAAACCGGCAAAACCGACTTAATTGAATCAATAATAATTTGTTCAAGGCCACTATTTTTAAGCCACTGCAATATAAACACCTCCATCTATGCTATTACTATACCATAAATAGTATTTTTTAAAACACTTTAACTGTATGTGACTTAGTTACTGTCTTTTTTATTGAAAATGATTATCATTAAGTTAGTAATTCAAGAAAGGAACTTACACACTATGGAAAATGTAAACAAAATGCCGTTAATTGGCGATTTAGCCCCAAGCTTCACTGCAAAGACAACACAAGGAACTATCAACTTCCCAGCTGATTACGCTGGCAAATGGGTAATCTTCTTCTCACACCCTGCAGATTTCACACCTGTTTGTACAACTGAATTTATGACTTTCGGCTCAATGATTGATGAATTTAAAGCATTAAATACTGAACTAGTAGGACTATCTGTTGATTCACTTTATGCTCATATCGCATGGTTAAGAAAAATCCATGAATTAGAATGGAATGGTAAAAAGAATATTGAAATTACTTTCCCATTAATCGAAGACATTACGATGGATGTTTCAAAACAATATGGAATGATTCAACCAAGTCAATCAACAACGCAAGCAGTTCGTGCGGTATTTGTAATTGACCCTGAAGGAATCGTACGTACAATTCTATACTACCCATTATCAACTGGAAGAAACTTTGATGAAATCAAACGTATTATCATCGCTTTACAAAAAGCTGATAAAGATCATTGTGCAACTCCTGCTGACTGGCGCGAAGGACAAGATGTAATCGTTCCAACAGCTGGTTCATGTGGTGTAGCAAAAGAAAGAATGCAAACACAAGACGAAAACACATATTGCCTTGATTGGTTTATGTGCTTTAGAAAAGAAAGCAAATAATGATAAAAACTAGCTAACGCTAGTTTTTTTAAGAATTTCAACAAATCATCTTCTTTTAAAGGTCTTGCATAATAGTATCCTTGAATATAATCAACACCCATGCTTTTCAATAACTGTGCTTGTTCTTCTGTTTCAACACCTTCAATTAAAACCTTAGAACCTGATTGACGAATTCCATCAATAAAAGCTTTTAATATTATTTGAGTTTTTTCACTACTTACAACATCAGTAATTAAAGAGCCATCAAATTTAATACATTCCAAACAAAACTTATTAATCATAAACATATTAGAATACCCAGAACCAAAATCATCTAATAAAACACCAATACCACGACGATTTAATGCTCTTAAATAACTCATCGTTAAATCAAAATCCCACAATAAGAAACGTTCCGTAATCTCTAATTTAATCTGATGATAATTAATTTGATACGTATCTAACATTTCAAAAAAACGATGTAAAAAATCATTTTTTAAAAAATGTTGAGGAGCTATATTAATCGTAATATATTTATCAAATGTTTGATTTTTCACTAAAAATTGACAAACTTTTTCAATTACAATCCAACCAACATCCGATATTAAATTATATTGTTCCGCAACTTCAATAAACTCTGAAGGAGAAATAGCTTTCCCACTATAATCATTTAAACGTAATAATACTTCACATCCTAAAAAATCATTTGCATTGCAATTATAAATCGGTTGAAACACAATTTTAAAGCGCTTAGCGCGAATAGAAAATCGCACCAACTCAACAATAAATTCTTTTCTTTTACTCGCTTCTTTCATACTATCATTAAATTGGATGTAATTTTCACCTTTAAGCATCTTAGACAATTCAACCATATTTTCAAAATTATCCATTAATTCAGAAAATGTTTCTTTTCCACTTTCATGAAATAAATCAACGATTTTAAAAGACATTGAAATTTGATATTCCACTAAATCCCAATCATTAGTAAATAAAGTAATTATTTTTTCAAGAAATTCACGATACTTTTCTTCATCTTCTTCTAAAACAATTAAAGCAAAACTAGTACTACGAATTCGATAAACCATCGATGTTTTCAATAATTCAAGTAAACTCGATGTAATTTTTTTAAAAAGTCGATCACCAACATTCGATCCATAACGCGAATTAACCGTTTTTACTTCATCAACACCGATAATAATAATTCTAAATGATATTTTTTGTAATACCAATTGTTGCACAGTATATGTAAAAACAGCGCGTTTTCCAACACCAGTTAATATATCAACATTCATTTGACTTTGTTGAAGGGTGATAAAAACAATCAATAACGCAAAAGCAACTGCAGTACCAAAATATATAGCGTCAGGATTTAAATATTGCATTAAAACAAGAAAAAAGGATGTTGGTATGCCAATAAGAGCCATCCGTTTAAAGGTACTATCGATCGCATCTTTTAAATACATATATACAGCCGATAATAAGCCAATATATACTAAATATAAGAAATATGACATATACGAATAATCACCACGGATATAATTATAGTCGTTATCAAAATAATAAAAAGTTTTAAGCCAAGGGTTTAGAAAAACTAACACAACAAAGACAAACGTGATAATATAATACGCTTTTAGTACAATATCTCTTTCTGGCTGTCGATTTAAATTATCATAAATGATAATAACGGTGTAACAAAATATACCCATCGCTGATACACTCGTAAAGGTAAAAAATACTATTTGGACAATATGATTAAGGAAAAGTGGAAATTCTTTCGCATGGACAATAAAATATACGCTTAAAATACTTGATAAAACATTTAAAAAAGCAATTAAAACAACTCTTCTAAACTGTATATTACGAGGTAAAGATACTTTGCGGTCTAAATAAGTGTACACGTAAATTACTGCAATTAACAATGCTGCGATATATTCTGTTTCAATAATCCATTTACCATAGTACCACCTCCTTTATGAAGTTTACACTAAATTAATAAATGTTACTACCTTATTACATTATACATTTTTAAACAATATTATGATATATTTTTTTGATTTATTTTTTAACCTTTATTTGATATTTAAATTTAATTTAAAAGTGAATTAAAAATCATCTTAACAACACATTTTACTTGTCCTTTTATAAAATAACAACATTTTTTTAATTTAAATAAATTAATACATGAAAATGATGTTATACTGTATAATCTTACTAGAGGGAGATACCTATGATACTAATAAAAAATATTCATTGCACCATCGATGTTGAATTAAATACCGCAATTATCGCAAAAAAAATACAAGCAAAACCTTCTTATATTAACTCTTGGTCTATTGTAAAAAAATCATTAGATGCCCGTGAATCTACACCATTTTATGTGTATAGTGTTGCGGTTACCGTACTAAATGAAAATAAATACCTTAAATTAAAAGATGTAAGTTTATACGAAGAAAAAAAGGTTGAAGACATTATCGTTAATAATCCTACAACTCAACCACTAGTTGTTGGCTTTGGTCCTTCCGGTATGTTTGCCGCCCTAGCAATGGCAAAAGCTGGTTTAAAACCAATTATTATTGAACGTGGAAGTAGTATGGAAGATCGTATTGAAGACGTTGAACAGTTTTTACAATACGGTAAACTAAACAAAGAATCCAATGTATTGTATGGCGAAGGAGGTGCAGGCACTTTTTCTGATGGGAAGCTTACAACTCGCATAAAAGATGACCGCATCCACGTCATTATCGATGAATTAGTTGAAGCTGGAGCTAATCCATCTATACGATATGAGAGCTATCCTCATGTAGGAACGGATGCTTTACGTGAAATCGTTAAAAATATTCGTCTAAAAATAATTCGTTTAGGTGGCTCTTTCCAATTTAATACGAAAATGCAATCACTACTCATCAACAACAATCGTTGTATTGGTATTATTGCCAATGATAAAGAAATTCATTCTGACTGCGTTCTATTATGTCTTGGTCATAGCGCAAGTGATACATACCACATATTATATAACCAACAACTAACAATGGAACCAAAAGACTTTGCGATTGGAGCACGCATTGAACACTTACAATCATGGGTCAATACAACCCAACACAAAGAGTTCGCTTCACAACTTCCACCTGCCGAATATCGTCTAGCACAAACTGCAAAAAATGGACGTGGAGTGTATACTTTCTGCATGTGCCCAGGTGGTATCGTAATGGCTAGTCAAAGTGAAGAAAACAGCATTTCTGTAAATGGTATGAGTTATAGTCAACGTGATTTAACCAATGCGAATAGTGCATTATTGTGCCAAATAAAAGTAGCTGATTTTTATAAAAATCATCCATTAGATGGTTTTGAATTTCAAAAGAAATTAGAAAACGAAGCTTTTCTGTTAGGCGGAAGTAACTATCAAGCCCCAGCACAACGTGTCATTGATTATTTAAATAACACCCCTTCTACTGGTTGTAGAAACATTCAACCTTCTTATCAATTAAATGTTCATTACACGGATTTAAACACTTTATTTCCAAGTTATGTCAATGAAGCTTTCCATGAAATTTTACCATTATTTAACAAAAAAATGCCAGGTTTTATCAATGAAGATAGTATATTAACTGCCATTGAAACACGTTCTTCTTCACCAATTAAGATACCACGCGATATAAACTTTCAGTCTAAAAGCATTAAAAATGTGTATCCATGTGGTGAAGGTGCAGGATATTCTGGAGGAATTATGTCAAGTGCACTTGACGGTTACAAAGTAGCATTATCCATTATTCATGAAATGTCGAATCAAACAAAATAACTAAAAACGAAATAGTTTTGTACAATCCCACCAAAGTAGACAAATGAAATTTCATTAATCTATATAGGTGGGATTTTATTATGAATCGAAAGGTTAAATATACAATTAAACCGAATTTTCATATGATTACATAATAAAAAACCAAACTAAATGATATCAGTTTGGCTTAACTTTTTTATTTTATTTATCAACTTGACAGAGAACATTCCAAAAGTACTTTGTTTTAATTATAATATCCCTTTTTAATACAATTTAAATAACCACCGTTTTTAATAACCATAATTTGTTCTTCAGTTAAATTATGTTCTACCATAAATGATGTATTTTTTGTATGATTTACTATTTTCAAAGGAACATCTACTTGTAAATTAGTAACATCGATAATTTCTAATTGATCCAATAAATCGATCATATCATAATCTTCTGTATTAATAAAAGTACACGCTAAAATACCTGAATTCACTAAGTTTTGTTGATGAATACGTGCATAGCTTTTCGCAATTACCGCGTCAATTCCTAAATACATTGGCGCTAATGCCGCATGTTCACGAGAAGAACCTTGACCGTAATTACCTCCACCGATAATAAATCCTCCACCATTTTCCAAACAGCGTGACGCAAATTTATCATCAACTTGTCCATAACAGAACTCACTAATTTTTTCGATGTTACTACGATAAGGTAATACTTTAGCCCCTGCTGGCATAATATGGTCGGTTGTAATATTATCACCAACTTTAATCATCACTTTTTTATTTATTGTCGATAAATTAGCCTTAATTGGTAAATCCTTAATATTTGGACCTTTAATAATTGGTTCATTTGGATCACACTTTGGCGCAATAATCATCGCATCATCGATAATAAACTCATTCGGCATCTGTGCTTTTTCATAATCGACGTTGGTTGCTAAAGAGAAACATCCATTAATCGCACTAATCGCCGCTGTTTCTGGAGAAACAAGATAAACATTTGCACTCGTTGTACCGCTTCTTCCATAAAAATTACGATTAAATGTTCTTAGAGATACAGCATTAGTCATTGGTGCTTGACCCATACCAATACAAGGACCACAAGTCGCTTCTAAAATACGCGCGCCACTAGCGATTAAGTCTCCCATACCACCACACTTCACTAACATTTCCATTACTTGTTTTGAACCAAAGGAAATAGTACATGATACATCTGGATGTATTTTCTTGCCTTTAAAAATATTCGCTACATTTTTAAGATCTGTGTATGAACTATTGGTACAAGAGCCAATACAAACTTGATCAACTTTTTTACCAACGTTTTCTTTAATCGTTTGAATGTTATCAGGAGAATGCGGCGCAGCACATAAAGGTTCTATCGTACTTAAATCAATTGTATACGATTCATCATAAAAAGCATTGTCGTCCGCTTTTAGTTCAATAAAATCATGAGCACGTTGTTGTTTCTCTAAAAATAATAGTGTTTGTTCATCGGAAGGAAATAGAGACGTTGTTGCCCCTAACTCTGCACCCATGTTTGTAATTGTACTTCTTTCTGGAACCGTTAAGCTTTTAATTCCTTCACCACTATATTCAATAATTTTACCAACGCCACCTTTAACGCCTAAAATTTCTAATACTTTTAAAATAATGTCTTTACTTGATACCCCAAGTTTTAATTCACCAACTAAGTTAATATTGACAACACTTGGCATTTTCATGCTAAACGGTAAACCAGCCATCGCACAAGCGACATCTAAACCACCTGCACCTATTGCAATCATCCCCATTGCACCAGCAGTAGGTGTATGCGAATCGGAACCAAGAAGAGTTTCAGACGGTCTATCAAAACGTTCTAATTGAACTTGATGACAAATACCATTACCAGCCTTTGAATAATAAACACCATATCTACTTGCCACCGATTGTAAGTATTTATGGTCGTCAGCATTCATATAATCACCTTGAAGTGTATTGTGATCAACATAACTCACAGAACGCTTCGTTTTAACTTTATCGATGCCCATTGCTTCTAATTGAAGATAAGCCATTGTTCCTGTCGCATCTTGAGTTAGAGTATTGTCGATTTTTATTTTTATCGGATTTCCTTTAATCATTTCACCTTCAACAAGGTGTTTTTCTAATATTTTAACAGTTACACTTTTCATTTTTTCCCTCCATTATTTTTTAAATTATATCATAATTATATAAAATTCAACCTTTTTACTTTATTAAACTTAAAAATTTGATAGAATAGATAAGAATATTACATAAGGAGACAACCATGAATAAACAATTAATAGATATTTTTAATGAATCCTCTCAAAAGAATGCCATACCAAATGAACTATATATTAAACATAACGTAAAAAAGGGATTGCGAAATGAAGATGGAACTGGAGTTTTAATCGGTTTAACAACAATTGCCGATGTAGTTGGTTATAAACGACTTGAAGATGGTACAAAAGTAGATATTCCTGGACAATTATTTTATCGAGGGATTGAGTTAAAAGAATTGATTAGCTATTTTGGTCCTGATTGTACCGACGGATATGAACAAACATGTTTCCTTATCTTATTTGGCTATTTACCAAATGCCGAAGAACTACAGCTATTTAAAGATGAACTTCAAAAAAATTATGAATTACCAAAGGATTTTTTAACGAACAATATTTTAACACAACCTTCTTCAAGTATTATGAATGAGTTACAAAAAGATTTATTAAACTTATACAATGAAGATGCATTAGCGGACGATTGTAGTGTTTTAAATACCCTTAAACAAGGAATTTCCATAGTAGCTAAAATACCAAGTATGATGATTTATTCATATCAATCAAAAGCTCATTTCATCGATAAAAAAAGTTTAATTATTCATCCGATTAAAAAGGAATACAGTATATCTGAAAATATATTGTACATGTTAAGACCAGATGGTAACTTTACAAAAGAAGAAGCACATTTATTGGATTTACTCTTAATTATGCACGCTGATCACGGTTCAGGAAATAATTCAACATTCGCTAACCTCGTTGTTGCATCAACTGCGACTGATATTTACTCTGCTTTTAGTGCTTCTGTCGGTTCGTTAAAAGGTCCAAGACATGGTGGTGCAAATATCACTTGTAAACAAATGATGGATACAATTATCAATACTATTTCTACAAAAGCTACAGACGAAGAAATCATTACTATTATTGAAAAATTATTAAATCAAGATTTCTTTGATAATGCGGGACTTGTGTATGGTTTTGGCCATGCGGTGTATACTATCTCCGATCCACGATGCAAATTATTAAAAGTACAAGCATATAACCTTGTTAAAACAAAAGAACAAGAAGATGTTTTAAATTTCTATGATCGCTTTGAACAATTAGTAAGCACTTATTTCAAAGAAAAGAAAAATAAAAATATTTGTACTAATGTAGATTATTATAGTGGATTAATTTACGATATGTTATCAATCCCTGAAGATTTATATTCGCCACTATTTGTTACTAGTCGTTCAATTGGTTGGCTAGCACACAATATTGAAGAAAAACTATATTGTAACCGTATTATTCGCCCTGCCGGTCTTTATGTTGGACAAAAAAAAGATTAATAGTTAAAAAAGCTTAGAAAATTTTCTAAGTTTTTTAGGCATATGATTTGTGAATTATTTAATATTATTATAAAATATCACTAGAAGATGAAACTATGAAAAAACTACTTATTTTATTAACAATCAGTGCGTTATTATTTGGATGTACAACAACAGCTTCAAACAAAACTACCGTCGGTTTAGGATCAATTAGCAACGTATCCGCAACAAATGCGACTGCTGAACAAGAAGGAAGTTTTGAAATTTCTACAACGTATGCTTTCGTTGTTTTAGAAAATGACATCATTAAATCATTAACATTCGACACTGCGCAACGTCGTGGTAAATTCGATGCTAATGGTGCAATTATTGTTGCTGATGCAAAAGAATTTCAAACAAAAAAAGAACTTGGTCCAAACTACAACATGAAAACATTTGGTAATGCTGTAGGTGAATGGGATGAACAAGTTAAAGCATTAGAAAACTATGCTGTTGGTAAAAAGATTGCGGATGTTCTAGCAATGCCAACTGTTGCAAAAGATGAGCAACATCCAGCAATTGCTGATGTTGCTGATTTAAAAACAAGTTGTACCATTGATGTATCTGATTTTCTAAAAGCATTAGAAAAAGCATCTAAAAACTTAACTGAAGTATCAAATGCAACAAACTATAGCATCGCTTCTACTACTGCGTTAAAAGATAGAAATCCTTCTGCTGATAAAACAGGAACAATTGCTCAAAGCACTACATATACTGCCATTGCGACAGACAAGGCTAATAAATTTGTTTATGTTTCTATTGACGAAGCTCAAAATTCAATTATTCTCGATAACAAAGGTGTTATACAAGAAGCAAAGCCTTCCTTAACGAAAAAAGAGCTTAAAGCAGATTACAACATGAAAAAATTTGGAAATGCTGTCGCAGAATGGGATGAACAAGTTACTTCATTAGAAAAATATATGATTGGAAAAACTGCTCAAGAAGTGATTTCTATGCCACTTCTAGGTGAAAAAGATGCTCATCCAAACGCAGCTAATGTGGATGATCTTAAATCAAGTTGTACAATCAGCATTTCACATTTCTTAAAAACAATCGAAAAAGCTTCAAAGTAAAACAGCCAACTCAATTGGCTGTTTTTTTGATTATTCTTCTTCCGCTAATCTACTTGCTGCTTCTTTAATTACTTTATCAGAAACTAATGTAGGAGCTGGCTCATAACGATCAAAGCTAATAGTATAAGTACCACGCCCTTGCGTCATACTTCTTAATTCTGTCGCATATTTTTGCATTTCTGCCATTGGCACTTCAGCAACTACCGTTTGATCTTTTTCATCAACCATTAATGTATCCAAAATCATACCACGACGTTTATTAAAATCACCAATAATCGCACCAGTATAACTTTCAGGGGCAGTAACTTCTACTTTACCAATTGGCTCTAAAATAATTGGTTTGGCTTTAGGCATACCATCACGATACGCTAAACGTGCTGCTGCTTTAAAGGCAATTTCTTTTGAGTCTACTTCATGATATGAACCATCATGAAGAATAGCTTTAACACCAACTACTTTATATCCGGCAAGAACCCCTTTTTCCATGCATTCACGAAGTCCTGCTTCTACTGCAGGGAAGTATTGACGTGGAACAGATCCACCAAATACATCTTCTTCAAAAACCATCTCTACACTATCGCATGGCTCAAAACGAATCTTAACGTGACCATATTGTCCTGCACCACCTGATTGTTTCTTATGTTTTCCTTCAGCTTCTGCTTTAGCACGAATTGTTTCACGATATTGTACTCGAGGTTCTGTCGTTTCCACTTCAACTTTATATTTGTTTTTTAATTTATTTAATATAACGTTAATATGTTGATCACCTACACCATACAAGACAACTTCTCTAGTTTCAGCATTTTTAACGATACGAATCGTTAAATCTTCTTCACACACTTTTTGTAAAGCGAAACTTAACTTATCTTCATCTGCTTTAGTTTTTGGCCAAATCGCAACACCTAACATCGCTTCTGGGAATTCAATGTTTTTATATGTTACAACTTTAGCTTTAGTACAAAGAGTGTCGTTTGTATCAGTTGCTTGTAACTTAACAACGGCACCAATATCACCAGTAAATAATTTACCAATCGCAACTTGATATTTGCCTTTAATAACAAATATTTGATTAATTTTTTCGTTTTTATCTTTTTTAGTATTATAAACTGTCGAATCACTTGTAAGAACACCAGTCAACACTTTAATAAATGAAATCTTACCAACAAATGGGTCAACGATTGTTTTAAACACTAAAGCACTCATCGCTTCTTGTTCATTTGTTTCTAGTAATATTTCTTCGCCATCTTCATTCAATGCACTAATTTGACCAATTTCAGCATAACTAGGGAAATATTCAGTAATCAAATCCATTAAACGTTCAATTCCTGTTTGATTAATTGCTGAACCACAGTATACTGGTCGAATTTCGCCATTACGAACACCAATACGTAAACCCTTTGCAACTTCTTTTTCATCAAAACGATCACCATTAAAGAATTTTTCCATCAAATCATCATCAGTCATCGCAATTGCTTCAGCGATTTGACTATAATATTCATCGACGATATCTTTCATATCCGTCGGAACTTCTTTTGGTGTTGTATTATCGTTATAATACCAAGCTTTATTTCTTAAAATATTAACACTACCGACAACTTTTCCACCTTCAATAATAGGAACTTCAAATGGAATAATCGTTTTACCAAAATTATCTCGCAATTGACGATAAACAGTGTCAAAACTAGCATTTTCTTCATCTATTTTGTTAATAAAGAAAATTGTAGGAAAGTTTTGTTTTGTCGCAAGTTTCCAAGCTTTTTCCGTACCAGATTCAACACCTTCTTTAGCCCCAACAACAATTAATGCATTATCACCAACAGTGACACCACTTTGTAATTCACCTTCATAGTCTAAATACCCTGGAGTATCAATAAAGTTAATTTTACAATCTTTCCACTCAATAGGAGCTAATGATGTATAAACACTCCCTCCGCGCTTAATCTCTTCACTATCATAGTCTAAAATACTTGTTCCATTAATGGTATTACCCATTCGGTCAGTGTTTTTAGTAAAATACAACATTGATTCAACAACACTTGTCTTACCAACTCCACTATGACCTAACAAAACAATATTTCTAACTTCATTCGCTAAATAGTCTCTCATAACACTACCTACTTCAACAAGTCTTTCAATTCTTCAAAATTTTCTTTTCTCACATAGTGAATTGCTTTATTACCTTCATTATCAAGTAATTCTTTATCTGCTCCATTATCAAGCAAATATTTTACTAAATCAACATAACCACCATAGCTAGCACGCATTAATGATGTACATCCAAGATTATCTTGAACATTCAATAAAGCTCCTTTATCAATTAATGATTTAATAACATTCAGTTTAAATGCATTCACTGCTTCCATTAGTGCAGTACGGCCAAATTCATCCGTTTTATTAAGATTTGCACCTTGAGCTATTAAATACTCTACTACATCATCTTGCCCTAAAAAAGCAGCACGCATCAATGATGTACGACCTTTATTATCGTGTGAATCAACATCTGAACCAGCTTCAACCAACAATTTTACGATTGCAAGATGTCCTTTTTTTGCAGCACCCATCAGTGCAGTTTTATTATTTTTATCACGTGCACGTGGATTAGCGCCATTATCCAAAAGAAAGCGAACGATATTTTCATATCCTCTTTTTGCACTTCTCATCAGTGCCGTTCTACCATCTCCATTAGCGATATTAACATCTGCGCCTTTTGATACTGTTGAACATACTTTTGAAAAATCACCATTTGCTGCTGCTTCAAAAAATTCCTTATTTGTTTGATCCATAATTTTATCCTCCTTTATCTATCAAACAGAGAGTAACAAAAAAGATGGACAGTCTAAATCCACCTTAAAAATTACTCATATTAACTAAAATCCCATTGAAAAGAGTTTTTCTAGGATTAATCACAAGAATGTGTACATTAAAAACATTTTTAACAATATCCATGTCTAATCACTCCAATCAACGGTTTCTATACTCTAATTGTAACCGATACCAATAATAATTCAAGGATTATTTTATGTTTTTTTAACTTCGATTTAATTGTTCGTTGGCAACATAAATGTTGCTATTTTAATTCCTTTTTTCTTAAATTGATCAATCATCGATTTTCTTACATCACAACACAGTTGAAAGCCACTGCTTGCACTAGTAGTAGAAATGGAAGCGCGAATCTCTACTCCATACTCCTTAAAGCCAGTCACTACCACAGCAACCTTCGCTTTATTATCACGAATTTCCTCAGAACTTCTTAAATCTAAACACATCGGATGATTTTCGGCGATGTGTTGCATTATAGTCATTGCTTCATCAATATCACTATCAAAAGGAACAACAACACTTAAAAAATTCATAAATCCTTCATTTTTAGTAAATTTATTCTCAATAATTGTATTATTCATCATGCTATTTGGTACAACAATCGATGTATTCGAAAATGTCATAATTATTGTATGACGCAAGCCAATTTCAACCACTTTACCCGATAAATTTTTATCAGGAATATTAATCAAATCTCCAACATTAAACGGCTTAAACAGTGTTAAAAACAATCCTCCGATTAAATTACCAACTGACTCCTGAGCCGCAACACCAAAGAATAAAGCAAGTACACCAGAGGCACCTAAAAGGGTTTTACCAATGCTACTAAATGCTTTAAATTCCATCGCAATCGCTAAAATCATTAAACCATTAATAATGGTTTTACTGGATTTCATAATAAAGGTCAATGTTGTTTTTTCATCACGATTACTTTGTTCTATTTTTTTACTTAATACTTTTTTAATACCTTTTTTAATTAAACTCCCGATTAAAACAACAATTAATGAATATACAATCGTTAAAACAAATCCATTATATGTATATTCACTTCCAATCAATAACCATTTTTCCATTATAATTCCTTTCGTAACAGCTTATACTGTGGCATATGATAATCTAAAATCTGATAAAATCGTTTCGAATGATTTGGAACAATCATATGGACATATTCATGAAATAATACGCTATCAATGATTTCTACTCGATAATGAATTAATTTAACATTCATCGCTATTAGAGCTTTGCTAGGAGTACATAATCCCCATTTTCCCTTCATAACCTTCACAATAATTGTTGGCATCGAATCAATACGATAATCCACTAAAACCTTTTCCCATTTACCTCTTAATTCATCGCATATTTTTAACAATTCAATCGCTGCAAACTCATAAAAAACGGTTAGGATTGCCTTTTCAGTATTCTTTTTCGTATAAATTATACACTTTTCTCCTTGAATCACAACACCATTTTTATTACCTACAACAATTTCAACACTCTTCTTAGAACCTAAAAAATAGATTCCATCATTGAAATCTAAACTAGTTTTTTCACTTTTTTCTTCAACTGTCTTTAATTTCTGAGCTAGCCAATCCATCCTACTATCTAAAAATTGTTCAATTTGAATCATAGGAACATCATGATGAGCACTAATAAACACTTGACCATCTTGACTAATTCTTAATGTTAAATTTTTAACCGTTTTACGTAGAATAGTAATGGAAACAGAAACACCATCAATCATGCGCACTATTTTTTCTTGTGGTGTTTCTAAACTTCTTTTTTTCGCAAGAGTATTTAACAATAATTGATGATTCGCTTGCAGTAACTCATAACAGCGAGCATCACTAAGCGAAGAAGGTACAATCAATTCAATAGCTTTAAAGGGAGCATATTGAATTGATACACGAGATACCTTCTTACGAACGATGACAATTTCGATAACTTCCCCTTGAACTCTAATCTTCATGTTATTTTAACTTTTTTAATCGAGCAAAACATAATGTTCTAGGACCAGTATGAGCACTAATAATGCTACGAATCACATGGAAATGAACAGGACGTTTAATTTCATCTTCCATCATTTTTTTATACTCTAAAGCTTCTTCTTCCATTTCACTATGAACGACAAACCAATGATAATCATCCATTTTACTCTCATCGATATTGATAACTTCATCCAATCCAACTCGATACGCTTTACGTGTCGTACGAACTTTCTGAGAAATATCAATCGCGCCTTTTTCAAGTTTGAGAACTGGAATAATTTTCAACAAATTACCTAGAACAGCCACTGCAGGAGAAACTCGTCCTCCATTTTTTAAGTGAGTTAATGATTCCGGAATAATACTCGCATACATTATTTCATCCTGGCCTTCGATTTTATTTTTAATCTCAACACAACTTAATCCATCCTGAATTAATTGTTGAACATCTTTAGTTAAAATTTGCATTGGATAACAAGCACAACGAGTATCTACAACCGTCACTCGACCTTTAAAATCCGCACTAGCAGCTACTGCACTACTATAAGTACCACTTAATGGTGAAGAAAGAGGCAAACACAATACTTCATCATGAGTTTTTAATAAGTCATTCCAACATTTCAGAACATCACCTAATAACGGTTGTGATGTTTTCACTTCCACATTATTGTTCATTTGTTTAAAGAATTCTTCATCAGTAATTTCATCATTTTCTAAGTATTCTTTTGTTCCAACTGTTAAAGGCATTCTAATAACAGTTACATTTAAATTTTTAGCTTCATCATTGGAAATATCCGCTGATGAATCAAGTACAATTGCAATTTTTTTCATAAATAAACCTCCACGCATTTTATTATATCATGCACTTTTTTAAAAGCCATGTCGTCATAATAACTAGATGTAGACATTTAAGGCAAATTGTATAATTGTACTTATATAATTAATAATCTAATTTACGATATAAAAACATCGATAAATTCATTCAATACAACTTAATTTTCCAACCCATCAATAAATAAACGTATTTCTTTAGCGATTGTATTATATTTATAATTATGCACATAATGTGGACAATCAAGTTCAATTATTTTACCATTTCTCAGTGTTTTAATGTATTCTTGATGAAAATTTTTCCAAGTTGATTTATCATATCCTGTACCGCGTCCATTTGATGAAAACATTAAAACAGGAACATTTAACGGTTGAATGTTTTCAACTTTTTTAGCATTTCTTTTAATTTCAACCACTTCATTTTTCATAGCAGTTGTAGCTGTTCGTCGATAAAAAATAGCCTTATACAATTCTTGATCATCCTTTGAAAGTGTTCCATATTTAATGGCGGCAATATCATCAACACTATAAAAGATGCGTGTCAGTCCAATAGAAGATGCTATCGAAATCAAATGATAGCTAAACATTGGTATATTCATCTTTTCATATGCTTTAGGTGTAGCCATATCTAAACCAATGATGGCTGATATCTCTTGTGGATACTCATTAGTCCAATAAAGCGCCTCAATAGCTGACATTGAATGTGGACACAAAATATATGGACCTGAGATGTTACATAACGATAATGCCATTCGGGTTTCAGATAAGATTGTATGTATGTCTCTTTTTATCGCTGAATCCTCACTAAATCCATAACCTGCTTTCTCAACCACAACAATTTTATAGTCATCAGACAAAAGCGAATATAATGATTTAAAATCTAAAATCGGTGAACAAGTGCCTCCACCAGCCATAAAAACTAACGTTTTACCCTGTTTTCCTTCTGAATAAACTGTCATATGATGATTATTCACTTCAACTAGCATACCAATTGGGCTATAAATTGCTTGTTCCTTTTTTAATTGTATTTGATGATTTATATAAAAAAAAATACATAGTAAAGCTACTATTAACAATAAACCAAAGAAAATATATATAAACTTTCTTATCATAAAACTAATCTCGCAATCTATTCTTTATCATTTATTTGATGGATAAAACAATTAATTTCATTGT